>JAZUNC010000110.1:0-10685 GCA_045603945.1 Acutalibacteraceae bacterium
CTTGCGGGTTTAGACAACCCGCATTTCGCCTGCGGCGAAAATGGGTAAACCAGCGGCGCCTCTGCTTACCACAACCTTCGACCAAAACAAAAAGCCGACCCATACTGGTCGGCTTTTTGTTTGGTGGGAGAGGGTGGATTCGAACCACCGAAGCTGAAAGCAGCAGATTTACAGTCTGTCCCCTTTGGCCACTCGGGAACTCTCCCAAATATTCAGTTCAGCTTTTCAGCAAGGGTTATTATAGCATAGACGTTTTCATATGTCAAGAATTTTTTTAAATATTTTTTCTTGACAAATTATTCACTCTGTGCTATATTATTAAGGCACTAATTTGCTGGTGTAGCTCAGTTGGTAGAGCAGCTGATTTGTAATCAGCAGGTCGGGGGTTCGAGTCCGTCCACCAGCTCCAAATAAAGAGAAATTAGCCCTTAGGTTAATTTCTCTTTATTTTTTATATCGTAGGTCTTTACGCATAGCAGAAATATCTTGACAAAATTTAAAATATTTAATACAATATCATTATACATATTAAATAAAGCGTTTGAGCAGAAACCAGTAACCTCTTTAAGCATTTCAGAGAGCTGTTGTACGGTGCAAAACAGTAATGTGACATTAGGCGAATTCCTTCTGCGAGCTGTGGGCTGAAAAATCTTACCTTTTAGTAGGCTTTACCGGTTGCAACCGTTATATTGCAGGGTGTATTTGCACCTATTAAGGCTCTTTTTGCGAAAAAAGGGCAAAGCAGAGTGGTAACACGGTCAAAAGCTGTCCCTGTATTCTTCTTTTGAAGGATGCAGGTTTTTTATTTTTTAATTATCACGGCAGAGTGTCGTGTACATTATATAAAAGGAGAAACTCATTATGAAAAGAATTTTATCCGTTATTTTAGCAATTGCCTTATGCATTGCAGGCTGTCTGTCCCTGACCTCCTGCGGCAGCAGTGCAGATTTTACCGTTGGTGTCTGCCAGCTTATGGAGCACGACTCCCTTGACAAGGCTACTGCGGGCTTTGTTGCCGCTTTAGAGGAGAAAATGGAGGAGGCAGGCAAAACTGTCAAGATTGAAACCAACGTTGCAGGCGAAACCAATCTTTGTGCAACCGTAGTAAATGCATTTGTGTCTAAAAACGTAGACCTTATTATGGCAAATGCAACACCTGCTCTTCTTGCAGCAGCCAACGCCACAACTAAAATCTCTGTGCTCGGCACTTCGGTTACCGATTATGCAGACACCTTTAAAAACAATATCCCCGAAAACGTTTCGGGAACCTCTGATGCTGTTCCCTTTGACAAGCAGGCTCAGATGATGATTGATACCTTAGGTCTTGTTTCGGGTGATAAGGTTGGCGTGCTTTACTGCACAAATGAATCTAACTCGGTAATTCAGTACGAGGCTGTTAAGACATATTTCGAGGGAAAGAGCATCGTGGTTGAAGCATACACCTTCTCCGACACAACCGAGCTCCAGACAGTAGTTAACAATGCCGCAAACAACTGCAAGGCTATCTATGTTCCCTCTGACAACACAGTTGCCGATAACGATTCTACCGTAGGCACTATCTGCAGCGACAAAAAAATCCCCGTATACACCAGCTACCCCAGCACCATCTGCTATGCAAGCCTTGCAATTGATTATTATGAGCTTGGCTATCAGACAGGACTTATGGCCGCCGAAATTCTCTTAAACGGCAAAGCTCCCGCAGATTTCGAGGTTAAGACCCTTACCCCCGAGGTAGAGTTCAACTCAGAAATTTGTCAGGCTCTTGGCATTATCGCTGAAGAATAATTTACAACAAGAGGTAGTTAATGGCTTTTTTAAATTCAATTCCCGGTGCAGTTGCCGAAGGACTTATATGGGGTCTGATGGCAATCGGTGTTTACATATCCTATAAAATTTTAGATATTGCCGACCTATCGGTTGACGGCTCTATTTGTACAGGCGGCTGTGTCTGTGCGGTACTGATAGGCTTAGGCTGTCCTGTGTGGCTTAGTATGATAGTTGCATTTTTAGCAGGTATGCTTGCAGGTGTTATCACGGGACTTATGCATACTGCCTTGGGAATACCCGCAATACTTGCAGGAATTCTCACCCAGCTTATGCTTTATTCGGTAAACCTTACAATTCTGGGCGGAAAGTCCCTTATGACCATCGACCCCAGAGAAAACCACCTGCTTCTCCATATGGGAAATAATCCCCTTTCTATCCTGTCGGCAGGTTTGCTTATTGCGGCAGTAATAATACTGCTTTGGCTCTTTTTCTACACAGAGGTGGGTCTTACCCTTAAATCTACAGGTGACAACCCCGATATGAGCCGTGCACAGGGCATTAATGTTAAATTTAACAAGGTTGTTGGTCTGGCAATATCCAACGGTATCGTTGCACTTGCAGGCTCTCTCCTTGCACAGTACAAGGGCTCTGCCAACATACACGACGGCAGAGGTGCTATCGTTATCGGTCTGGCGGCTATATTCATTGGACTTTCGGTTTCTCTGAAAATAAAACCCAATTTTGTTGTAAGTCTTATCGGTGTTGTGGGCGGTGGCATAGTATATTATATAATTTACAACTTTGTTATTCTGCTTGGTCTTAAAACCGATTTCCTCAAGATGCTTTCGGCAATAATTGTTGTTATCTTCCTTGCAGTTCCCTACATTAAGGGCGAATATTTTACCAAAAAGAAATCGATTTTGCCTGAAAATACCGCAGGAGGTGATGCAAATGCTTAAAATCACCAATCTGCAAAAGACCTTTAATGCAGGCACCGTAAATGCTAAAACTGCACTTAGCGGACTTGACCTCACGCTAAACGACGGTGATTTTGTTACGGTCATCGGCGGTAACGGAGCAGGAAAATCTACCCTGCTTAACGCTGTTGCAGGGGTATGGAAGCCCGACTACGGCACCATTGAAATTGACGGCATTGATGTTACAAATATGCCCGAGCACAAAAGAGCAAAGTTCTTAGGTCGCGTTTTCCAAGACCCAATGAAGGGCACCTCCCCCGATATGGAAATAGCCGAAAATCTTGCTATTGCGGCACGCCGCGGAACAAAAAGAAAACTTGTTTGGGGCATACAGAAGAACGAACGTGAGCAATACAGAGAACTTCTTGCAACCTTAGAATTGGGACTTGAAACCCGACTTTCCACCAAGGTAGGCCTTCTTTCGGGCGGGCAAAGACAGGCGGTTACTCTACTTATGGCGACCCTTAAAAAGCCAAAGCTGCTGTTACTTGACGAGCATACCGCGGCTCTTGACCCGAAAACCGCTTCAAAGGTACTTACTCTTACCGATAAGATAGTTAAAGAAAATGGTCTCACCACCCTTATGATAACCCACAATATGTACGATGCCATTGCATACGGCAACCGTCTTATAATGATGGATGAGGGTAGAGTAGTTGTAGATATTTCGGGAGAGGAAAAGAAAAAGCTCACCCGAGAAGTGCTTTTAAGCCTTTTCGAACAAAACAGCGGAACCGTTTTTGGAAGCGATAAGGCAATGCTGTCTAAATAAATTAACCAAAACAATCAGTATACCGATGTATACTGATTGTTTTTATAAAGGATTGGAGTATATATGCTCTTAGAAGCAACAAACATTAGTAAAAGTTTTGGGGAAAACCTGCTTTTCAGCGGCGGAAGCTTTAAGGTCGAGCCGATGGACCGAATAGGGCTTATAGGTGCTAACGGCACAGGAAAAACCTCACTTTTTAATATAATTACAGGCGACGAAGACTGTGACAGCGGCGGAATCGTACGCAGTTCGGGTGTGTCTGTCGGTGTTCTCCGTCAGCACGCCTGTAAAGACAGCACCAAAACCTGCTTTGACGAGGCTCTGACCGTTTTTGACCACCTGATAAAAGCCGAGCAAGAGCTGGAAAATCTACACCGACTTCTGGAAAGCACGTCAGACCCTGTCCTTATAGAAAAAGCTCAGGAATTACAAGAAAAACTTCAGGCTGAGGGCGGTCTTACCTACCGCTCACGCACAAGGGCGGCACTTATAGGGCTTGGCTTCGCTGAAGAAGATTTAACCCTTACGGTAGACAAGCTTTCGGGCGGACAACGCAGTAAGGTTGAAATTTGCAAGCTCCTTCTTTCCTCACCCGACATAATGCTTCTGGACGAGCCGACAAACCATCTTGATATTGATGCTATACAGTGGCTTGACGGCTTTATAAAACAGAGCAAAAGTGCGGTTATAATAATCTCCCACGACAGATATTTTCTTGACCGAGTAGCAAATAAAATTATCTCTATAGAGCATCAAAAGCTACATTGCTATAACGGCAACTATGCTAAATATTTAGAGCAAAAGGCTCACCGCGAGGAGAGTATTCGCCGTGAATATGAAAACACCATGCGAGAGGTGCATAGGATAGAGGGCATCATTGAACAGCAAAAGCGTTGGAATCGAGAACGCAACATTAAAACTGCAGAATCTAAGCAAAAGCAGATAGACCGCCTGCTTGACGGACTGGAAATTCCCGAAAGTGAGCTTGAGAATATGACCCTGCGTTTTACGGCGGGAAGCATCTGCTCTGACGGTGTGCTGTCGGTGAAAAACGCAGACTGTGCCTTTGACGGCAAGACCCTTTATAAGAATGTTTCTTTTGATATTCGCCGTGGCGACCGCGTTATTATGATAGGTAAAAACGGTTGCGGAAAGACCACACTTATTAAAGCAATTAAAGAGGGTGTTGGTAAGCTTGGTGTGGGTGTTAAGGTAGGCTATTTTGACCAGCACGGAAATACCCTTAAAGACTCAAACACTATTTTCGGTCAGCTTCGTGAGGATTTTCCCCTTAAAAGCGACACCGAGCTACGCTGTGCACTGGCGTTGTTTATGTTCAAAGGGGACGAGGTATTTAAGGAAATATCTACCCTTTCGGGCGGCGAAAAGGCAAGGGTAGCTCTCTGCTCCCTTATGCTTAAAAAGGATAATTTTCTGCTGCTCGACGAGCCGACAAACCATCTCGACCTAGCCTCACGCGAAATAGTAGAAAATGCCCTCGACGAATTCGAGGGAACTATTTTAGCCGTCTCCCACGACCGCTATTTCATTAACCGTGTTGCAGACCGCATTCTCTATTTCGAGGGCAGCTCCCTTATGGAGCTACAGGGTAATTATGATGATTATCTTGAGCTTCGACAGAGGCAGTCTGTAGCAGAGACTACACCAAAAAAGACTTTAGGCTCAGGAGGAGCGACATATAAACAGCAAAAGGAGGAGGCGGCACGACTAAGACGGCTTAAAACACAGATAGAAAAGGTTGAAAAAGAGATCGAGGAGCTGGAAAACCGTCAGGCAGAGCTTGAAGCACAGCTTTGCGACCCCGAAACAGCCGCAGATTATGAGCTTATGATGAAGCTAAGCCAAGAACTTGAAAAGGTAAAGACAAAATCTCTCGAGGCAATAGAGCTTTGGGAAAGTCTAAACGAAGAAATTTAAATGCAAAAGGGCTGTCTCACAAACTGCATAGTTTTCATAAATATTCAAAAACACACTGTAGGGGCGACTATCAGTCGCCCGCGGGCGGTCAATGACCGCCCCTACGAATCGTTTCCAAAATTATTTATGCAAAAAAATGCTTAGTGAGACAGCCCCTTTTATTCCACAGTTACCGATTTTGCAAGATTTCGGGGTTTATCCACATCGCAATCCTTACATACTGCAACATAATAGGCATAAAGCTGAAAGGGTACCACCTCTAACAGTGCGTAAAGCAGTTTATGCACCTTTGGGATATATATTACCTCGTCAGCCTCCCTGACTATTTCGGTATTGCCCTCATTAGCACAGGCAACTACAAAAGCTCCCCTCGCCTTTACCTCCTTAATATTACTTATAAGCTTGTCTGTAAGGGGGGTATAGCAGGACAGTGCCATAACCGTTGTTCCGTGCTCGATAAGTGATATTGTTCCGTGCTTAAGCTCGCCTGCGGCATATGCCTCACTATGAATATAGGATATTTCTTTAAGCTTTAAGGATGCCTCTAAGGCTACGGCATAGTCTATATTTCTGCCGATAAAGAAGATAGAATTAATATAGCAAGAGCGTTTTGCCATATCCTTTATCCTATCCCTTTCATTAAGACAGAGCTCTATAAGCTCGGGCAAACGAAGAATATCCTTTAACATTTCAGCGAGTTCGGAATTATCTGCCGAACCCAGTATATCTGCCATATAAATTGCAAAAAGATATAAAAGTGCCACCTGCGTAGTATAGCCCTTGGTTGTGGCTACTGCTATTTCAGGACCTGCGTGGGTATAGAGCACATCGTCTGCGGCATTGGCTATTGTACTTGCAACCACATTTACAACCGCCAACACATAGGAACCTTTTTCTTTTGCCTCATTAAGTCCTGCCAAGGTGTCGGCAGTTTCCCCCGACTGACTTATAACTATCGTGAGGGTCTTATTATCAATAATCGGGTCGCGGTAACGGAATTCGCTTGCCACATCTATTTCCACGGGAAGACGCGTCAGCTTTTCTAAAATATATTTGCCCACCATACCTGCGTGATATGCCGAGCCACAGGCAATTATACATATTTTATTAAAGCTTTTGAGCCTTTCTGCTGTAAGATTGAGTCCGTCAAAATGCACCTTTGAATTTTTAATACGGTGGATTATGGTTTCCCTTACCGCTTTAGGCTGTTCCATCATTTCCTTCATCATAAAATGGTCGTAACCGCCCTTTTCTGCGGCGGCAGCATCTATATTTACCCTTTCGGTCTTTTTAATAATCTCATTGCCTTCACTGTTATAAAACCGTGCACAATTAGGGGTTAAGACAGCCAATTCTCTGTCTTCTAAATATGCCACTTTTTTTGTGTGGGGTACAAGGGCGGTTATATCGGAAGCAATATATTTATTCTCTTTACCGATACCCACTATAAGGGGGCTGAAATGCTTGACCGCAATAAGGGTATCGGGATAATCGGTACAGATTATCCCCAGAGCGAATGAGCCTTTAAGACGCTTTATCGCCTTTGTTACCGCCGAAAGAATATCTCCGCTGTAATACTTAGCAATAAGGTTAGGCACCACCTCGGTATCTGTTTCGCTTAAAAACCTTATTCCGTCCTCCTTTAGCTCCTCACGCAAAAGGGCATAATTTTCAATTATTCCGTTATGAACAACCGCAAACTTTCGGTCGAAGCTTAAATGAGGATGAGCATTCTCTTTACTCGGACCTCCGTGGGTTGCCCAACGGGTATGACCTATTCCAAGCTCACCCTTGACCGCTCTGCCCCCATCGGTAGCTTTTTTTAGTTCACCTATACGCTCTACCGTTTTTTTAACAGTAAAGCTATGTTTATAAAGCACCGCTATACCTGCCGAGTCATAACCTCTGTATTCAAGCTGCTCCAGACCCTCAATAAGAATCTGAGCAGCAGGAGTATTTCCTGTAAATCCTACAATTCCGCACATAATATTTAAAGTTCCTTTCTGTTTTTTACCTTTAAAAATATAATTTTCAACACGACCGCTGTTTACAAGCCGAACACTAAATATTTTATCAATCAGCGGTTGCAATTATACTTTTTGTGAATTATAATAGGATTACATTATTGCACAAAGCATCATAAGCTCACGAAGCTCTTTATAAACCTTAATATAGTCCGATTCTGACATATTATCAGGCACACGGGGAAGAACCTTGAAGGCAGGATGAAAAAACTCCTCGCAAAACCACTGAACAAACCCCTCCCGTCTTGGATCGTTACGGTTAAAGGAAATACCGTAGCCTGTTGCTGTAGTCATTATTTCAGACATACGGTTGCTTCTTGCAGGAATCTTCTCACCGCCAGGAGTAATTATCTCCTTGTTACCCGAACCGAAAACTACGGCGTGACGCACAGGTATTTCTTTGCAAAGCGAGGCTATAGCCCAGCTTTCAGGCTCGCTTAAAGAATTTCTGCCGCAAAAATTAAGGTCTATATCCACACCCCTTGCATTAAGACAATAATTTTTTAAATTCCCCTTTGATAGCTCTTGTATTTTATCTGCCTGATTTCCACAACCCGATTTGCCCAGCGATGCTATCTCGCAGCTGTCGGGATTAACGCAGGGGATTACGATAACAGCTCTGCCTTTAAGTGCACTTCTTACCTTAAGCCCCTCTATAGAGGTATTCTCCAAAACTCCTTTGCAAAGCTCTTCAAAAAAAGCAAGTAGCAACCCACACGTAAAATGGTCTGAGCCGTGCAGTCCACCTAAAAAGAGCACATACTCCTCTGCCGCACCTAATGTGAAGGAATAAATATCTCTTCCCATAACGCTTTTTCCTATGGTATTTACCCCAACAAAAGGATAGCTCTCATTAATTTTATTTTTGTCTTTTAAAAGCTCAATGTAGTTAAATTTTTTCAGATACCCTATATTCATCTTTTTGCCGCCTTTATTTTAAAATATTTTTTATTAATAATATGAAAACGAGGAAAGATTAATGAATCTTAAAGAAGAAAAAGTAAGCTCTAAGCTCATTTACGACGGACGTATCATAAAGCTGTTTAACGACGATATATTACTCCCCGACGGAAAGGGAGCCTTTCGGGAATATGTAAAGCATCCTGGCGGAATATGTGTTGTGCCCATTACCGAAAAGGGTGATGTCATGCTTGTTCGACAGTACCGTTATCCCTACGGTAACGAGGTGGTCGAAATACCTGCAGGAAAACGCGACAGCTTTACCGAAGACCCTTTGGAAGGCGGCAAGCGGGAGCTTAGGGAAGAGCTTGGAGTTACCGCAAAGCATTTTAAATTCTTAGGCACCTTTTACCCCACCCCGGGATATACCGATGAAATATTATATATGTATGCCGCTTGGGGACTTTCCTACGGAGATGCCAACCCAGACGAGGACGAATTCGTAGAAACAGAAAAATATCCTTTAAACACCCTTGTTGATATGATAATGAATGGTGAAATAAAGGACGGCAAAACACAGGCAGCTGTGTTAAAGGTTAAATATTTAATAGATAAGGGAGAAATACAACCCTGATATTAACACACAAAAGCAGTGGGCGTAGCCCACTGCTTTTGTGTGTTAGAAGAATAAAAATGAATGTAATAATCAGTTTAAATTATACCCTGTCGGAATGGCAGGCAGAGCAAAAAGTACGACGGAGGCTACGTTTAACAGCCGCAAAAACCTTACGCTCTGTTTCGACAAAGCGTTCCTCAAAAAACAGACCGTAAATAATAAATGCAGCTACTACGATTTCGAAAATTGTTTGTAAAATAAAGCGAGTTTCCATAACTTCCTCCAAGACGAACATTTGTTCTTTTCTGTTATTATTATAATATTCTTGCCGAAAAAAGTCAAGTGTTTTTTTAATTTTTTATTTCTTTTCGGCTTTGATTTAATTATATTAACATTGGTGTCCAAAAATACGTACTTTAAAAAATTTTTTATCAACTTTTTTAAAGAAATGCAGAGCATCTGATATATCTAAAATCAGTTTTGAATTTTTCAGCTTTTCATTATAAAAATATCGGTTTTCAACAGACCTAAAATGACATAAAATTTATTGGACTTTTTTATAGCAATGTAGTATAATTAATTTGTTATTAATAATCTCTCCGAAAGGAAGCTTCCTATGTACGATTATTTAATTGTTGGTGCAGGATTATATGGTGCTGTTTTCGCCCATGAACTTGCAAAAAAAGGAAAAAAATGTCTTGTTATAGACCGACGCGAACATATCGCAGGAAACATTTATACCGAGAATGTAAACGGTATAAATGTTCATAAATACGGTGCACACATCTTCCATACCTCCGACAAAGAGGTTTGGGATTATGTAAACCAATTTGCAGAGTTCAACAATTATATTAACTCGCCTATCGCTGTTTATAAGGACGAGCTTTACAACCTCCCCTTTAATATGAACACCTTTTCTAAAATGTGGGGAATACGTACCCCTGCCGAGGCAAAGGATAAAATCGCCGAGCAGGTTGCTGAGCTTAATATAACCGAACCTAAAAATCTTGAAGAACAGGCTTTAAGTCTTGTTGGAACAGATATTTACGAAAAGCTTATAAAGGGCTACACCGAAAAGCAGTGGGGACGCGACTGCAAGGACCTTCCCTCCTTTATCATAAAGCGTTTGCCCTGCCGCTTTATTTACGATAACAACTATTTTAACGACCGCTATCAGGGTATACCCATCGGCGGCTACACCGCTATGGTAGAAAAGATGCTGGAAGGCGTTGAAGTAAGACTGGGAGTAGATTATTTCGACCTCATAAAGGACGAGCCTGACATCGCAAAAACTATAGTCTACACAGGCTGTATCGATGAATATTTCGGATATAAGATGGGTGCTCTGCAGTACCGTAGCGTAACCTTTGAGACCGAGGAGCTCCAGATAGAGGATTATCAGGGTAATGCGGTAGTAAACTATACCGAACGTGAGGTGCCCTATACCAGAATAATCGAGCATAAGCATTTCGAGTTTGGCAAACAGCCCACCACCGTTATAAGTAAGGAATACTCTGCCGAGTGGAAGCCCGGGCTTGAGCCCTACTATCCTGTAAACGATGCCGAAAACGGTGCTCTTTACGAGGAATAAAATAAGCTTGCCGATGCCCAAGGAAATGTTATTTTCGGCGGAAGACTCGGACAATATCGCTACTATGACATGGACAAGGTCAACCGTGCGGCTTTGGACG
>JAZUNC010000111.1:0-1857 GCA_045603945.1 Acutalibacteraceae bacterium
GGACTGCCCAGACGGGCGACATAAACACGGTGTTTTTGCTTCCGTGCGGTGACCCGCTTATCCGTCAGTTGCAAAAACCCTGAACAAATATTTTCACAGATTATATTTTACCATTTCACACAAAAAAGGTCAAGAAAAATAAGCGTGAATTTAGGCGAAAAAACACTTTTCGGCAGTATATGAAAATATGCTTTAAAAAATACCGAAAGTATGGTATAATATGCAGAAAATATTGTATTCGAAAGAAAGCGTGCTATTATGTCAATGACATTTCATCAAAAACTTCCTATCCCAAAAGAAATTAAAGAACAATATCCTCTAAAGGCTGAAGTGGTTACCAAAAAGGCAAAAAGAGATGCTGAAATAAGGCAGGTCTTTTCAGGAGAAAGTGACAAGTTTGTACTTATAATCGGTCCTTGCTCTGCCGACAGTGAAGAGCCTGTTATGGAATATATTCACAGACTGAGAATTTTACAGGACCAGGTTGCAGATAAAATTCTTATAATTCCCCGTATTTACACAAACAAGCCCCGCACCACAGGCGACGGTTACAAGGGAATGATACATCAGCCTGACCCAAATAAGAAGCCCGATATGATGAAGGGGCTGCTGGCTATCCGCCACCTCCACACCCGTGCTATCGATGAAACGGGATTCTCTTGTGCGGACGAAATGCTTTACCCCGAAAACTATCGTTATCTTGACGATTTGCTTGGATATGTAGCCATTGGTGCCCGCTCGGTTGAAAATCAGCAGCATCGTCTTGTTTCAAGCGGTATGGTTATCCCTGTGGGTATGAAAAACCCCACCAGCGGCGACTATTCGGTAATGCTCAACTCTATTACAGCCGCTCAACATCCCCACGATTTTATCTATCGAGGTTGGGAGGTCTCCACCACAGGAAATGAGCTTGCCCACGCAATTCTTCGCGGAAGCGTTAATAAGCACGGACAGGCTATACCTAACTATCACTACGAAGACCTTATAAGACTTTACGAGTTCTATTCGGCTAAAAATCTTGCTAATATGGGTGTTGTCGTAGATACTAACCACTCAAATTCCAATAAGCAATACGGCGAACAGGTGCGAATTTCAAAAGAAATTCTTCACAGCATGCGTCACAGTAGTGAAATTAAAAAGATGGTTAAGGGGCTTATGATAGAAAGCTATATTGAAGACGGCTGTCAGAAAATTGGCGAAGGTATTTACGGAAAATCCATAACCGACCCCTGTCTGGGTTGGGAAAAGACCGAAAGACTGGTTTTAGATATTGCAGATGTGCTGTAAACGATTTATTTAGCTAAAGGAAGCATGTATCAGATAGATACATGCTTCCTTTTTTTACAGTTCTGCTATTACATCAACCTCGACAAGGACATTCTTGGGAAGGGTTTTTACCGCTACACAGGAGCGTGCGGGCTTTGCTGTGAAATATTTACCGTAAATCTCGTTAAATTTTGCGAAATTATCCATATCGGAGAGGAAGCAAACGGTTTTAACTGCCTTAGTAATATCGGTGCCTGCCGCCTTTAAAACCTCAACAAGATTTTTGCAGACCTGCTCGGTCTGAGCCTCTATTGTTTCGGCTTCAATATTACCTGTTGCGGGGTTGATTGCAATCTGTCCCGAGGTAAAAACAAGATTTCCCACCTTTACCGCCTGAGAGTAAGGTCCGATTGCTTCGGGAGCATTTTTTGTATATATTTTTTCCATTGCATTATCTCCTTTTCATAAATATCTCACGGTGTCACCAAGGCACCGCTCTACGACAGATATCTAACGGACAGTCGAGGACGCCTGTCCCTACAACGGTATCCGTTTTGATTATTCAAATTGGTGATATCTCTACACAATCTT
>JAZUNC010000112.1:0-3384 GCA_045603945.1 Acutalibacteraceae bacterium
CCGATAAGGTCGGTAAGTCTTCTGGGAGTAGTACCCTCTGATACCATCTGACCCACAAGGTCGCCGTCCTTCTGCTGAATTTTTTCCTTAATAGCATCTTTAAGCTCATCACCGCTTAAATCTGCAAAGTCGTTATCTGCAAGATACTTAAGCTTAAGCTCGTTAGGTGTACCTTCAAGACCTGCGGTATAGGCTGGAGATACAACAGGGTCTGCAAGCTCCCAAATTTTGCCTACAGGGTCTTTAAATGCACCGTCGCCGTAAACCATTACCTCAACATTTTTGCCTGTAGCTGCCTTAATATTAGCCTGAATAGCATCAACCACAGGCTGACAGTTTCTGGGGAAGAGCTTTACCTGGTCTTCGGTAGCCTTGTTAGAACCTAAAAGTCCGTAATTCTCGTTAAAACCGCTTCCGTTAATAGATTCGGTGAGTATCTCGTCAAGTCCGAATACCTTCTCTGCTCCTGCCGCCTTAAGAAGACGCTTTGTGCGTGCTCTTGTATGAATATCACAGTTAAGAACATTTTTAGTATAGTTTAAAACCGCACGAGGGTCGTTTGCAAAGATTATTTCACACTCGGCTCCGCTTTCTTTAACGAGCTTCTCGTAATACTCAACATAGTCAACGCCTGTAAAGGTATGCTTTGCATAACCAAAAAGCTTACGGTAGGTTGCAAGATCAAGCACATCTTTATAAGGATCTACCCCGTGCTCGTCCATAGCGTCAAGCGAGATAAGATGATTTCCGACCTCATCGGAAGGATAAGAAAGCATTAATACAACCTTTTTTACCCCTTGTGCTATTCCGCGAAGACAAATAGCAAAACGGTTACGGCTTAAAATGGGGAAAATTACACCTACGGTTTCACCGCCAAACTTAGCCTTAACATCTGTTGCAATATCATCTGTGGAGGCATAGTTGCCCTGAGCTCTGGCTACTATTGCTTCGGTCATTGCAATTATGTCACGGTCGTGAATTTCGAAGCCGTCACACTTTGCTGCTTCGAGAACAGAATCGGTAACGATTTTAACTATATCGTCGCCGTTTCTTATAATGGGTGCACGTACACCGCGGGATATTGTACCGACCATACGACTCATAATTCAAACACTCCTTATGTCACACTTAAAAGCACAACAAAAAATTACTAAATGATTATACCAAAAAACACTCTGCTTGTAAATAAATTTATTTAAATTTTATGTAAATTTTTTTATTATATTTACTTCCAAAGTTATCCATGGGTTTAAAACAGTTCTATTATTACCGAAATGATTTATAATTTGACCGACAACGCCATAAAATATAATAAAAAAGGTGGATTTGTTACGGTTTGGGCTTTAGAGCAATACCCAGCTTCTATAATTAAAGCTTCTAATATGAAGATGTTTTCAACCGATATAAATACCAAAATAACGGTTGCCTTTCCAAAACAGTAATTAATTGTAAATACCCCTTTTATTTTACTTTTCCATATGATACAATAGCATTAATGTTACAGTTTTAAACATTTTACATTAAATATAGTAAATCATTTGAAAGATTCTATAGCAAAGCGAGGAACTATTAATGAGTTTGTTTGATGTGCTATCCCTTGTGGGAGGTCTTGCACTCTTCCTCTTTGGTATGCAGCTGATGGGAAATGCCTTAGAGAAAAAGGCAGGCGGTCAGCTGAAAAACATACTTGAAAAAATGACCGACAATCCTTTAAAAGGCTTTCTTTTAGGTATGATAGTCACCTGTATTATCCAATCATCCTCGGCCACTACCGTTATGGTCGTAGGATTTGTTAACTCGGGTATTATGAAGCTTCGTCAGGCAATAACGATTATTATGGGTGCCAACATCGGAACTACCATTCCCGCCTGGATACTCAGTCTTACAGGTGTTTCGGGTGATGCTTGGTATATTCAGATATTCAAGCCCTCTTCCTTTGTACCCGTACTTGCCCTTATCGGTGTTATTTTCTTTATGTTCCTTAAAAGCAACAAGAAAAAAGATACCGGTGTTATTCTTTTGGGCTTTGCCACGCTTATGACAGGAATGCAAGCAATGAGTGATGCGGTTGCCGGGCTTAAAAATGTGCCCGAATTTGCAAACATTCTCACTCTTTTCACTAACCCCATTTTAGGTGTTATCGCAGGTGCAGTGCTTACTGCAATTATACAATCTTCCTCTGCATCGGTTGGTATTTTACAGGCACTGTCGAGCACAGGTGCAATATCCTTCGGTGCGGCAATACCGATTATTATGGGACAAAATATCGGTACCTGTGCAACGGCACTTCTTTCCTGCATAGGTGCCAACAAAAACGCTAAGCGTACAGCCTTTGTACATCTTTATTTCAATGTTATAGGTACTGTTGTTGTACTTACAGTGTTTACTGTCATTAAGTCAGTTCTTAATCTTAATTACCTTGACACAATAGTAATAGGTGAGTTTTGGATAGCCGTTGTACACACCGCGTTTAATGTTGTTTGTACGGTGCTTTGGTTACCTTTCACCCGCATACTTGAAAAGTTGGCCTGTATCACAGTTCGTGATACACAGGCCAAGGAAAAGTACGAGATGTTGGACGAGCGTCTTCTTGCTACTCCCTCAGTTGCTGTAGAACGCTGTAAATCGGTTGCAGAAACAATGGCAGAAATTTCGGTTAGTACCATTCGCAATTCATTCTCACTTTTAGACAACTTTAACCCCGAGACCTGTAAAGCCGTTATTAAATGCGAGGATAAGGTGGATAAATATGAAGACCGACTCGGCACATATCTTGTAAAGGTTTCTTCTTTAGAGCTAACCGATGACGACGGTGTGGAAGCTACCAAGCTTCTTCATATAATAAACGATTTCGAGCGTATTTCCGACCATTCTGTAAATATTTTACAGTCGGCAGAAGAAATAAACGAGAAAAAGCTTCAGTTCTCGGGTGATGCTAAACGTGAGCTTTCTGTAATGATGAATGCGGTATCGGAAATTGTTGACCTCGCCTATGATTCTTTCGTTAACGAAAATCTTGACAGCGCGGTTAAGGTAGAGCCTCTTGAGCAGGTTGTGGACAACCTTAAAGATTCTATTAAGAGCAAGCATATCGCACGGCTTCAAAAGGGCGAATGCACTATTGAGCTTGGTTTTGTGCTTACAGACCTGCTTACAAATCTTGAACGCGTATCTGACCACTGCTCCAACATTGCAGGTTGTATGATTGAAATGTCTCATAAGGATATGGCAATACACAAATATCTGCGTAGCGTTAAGAACGGGAACACACAGGAATCCACGCGCTACTACGACTATTTCACTACGAAATACGATATACAAAAGGCATAAACAAGTAACAAGATACTTTTTAGACTATATGAGATATTAAGTCAAGAGCTTTTG
>JAZUNC010000113.1:0-1706 GCA_045603945.1 Acutalibacteraceae bacterium
TCGGTAGAATAAAACAGGCTGTATACCTTGGGGTCGGACATAGAGACCTCGCTTACGGGAATTCCTGAATATTCCTCAAGATACTTATAGGTAGTGGGGATAACGTGACCCAGCTCGTCCAACTTAAGTATGGTATCGTGGATAGAATGGAAGTCGAAATGGGTGGTTATAACATCCGACTTGACATCATCGGCAGGATGCTGAATGGGGCAGAAATCATATATAGTCTTATCTCTTGGCACGACTATCATTCCTGCGGGATGCTGACCTGTCGTCTGCTTTATCTGTGCCTTTTCCACCTTACTTGCAAGACGGTTAAGCTCGGCATTTGAAAGTATTATTCCTTTTTTCTCGGCATATGCCTTTGAAAAACCGAAGGCGGTCTTTTCTGCCACGGTGGAAATAGTTCCTGCTTTAAAGACGTTTTCACTTCCGAAAAGGGTTTCGGTATATTTTTGAACCTGCGTCTGGAATTCATCCGAGAAGTTAAGGTCGATATCAGGCACCTTATCTCCCTTAAAGCCAAGGAATGTTTCAAAGGGAATGTCGTGTCCGTCACGGTGCAAAGGTGTACCGCACTTAGGACAGTTTTTCTCAGGCAAATCGAAGCCTGAACCCACGCTTCCGTCTGTAAAGAACTCGCTATAACAGCAATTCGGACAAACATAGTGAGGTGCTAAGGGGTTAACCTCTGAAATTCCCGCCATGGTTGCTACAAAGGAAGAGCCAACCGAGCCACGGGAGCCTACGAGATAACCATTCTTCTCGCTGAATTTAACCAGTCTTTGAGCCGAAATATACATTATGGAGAAGCCGTTGTTGATTATGGAATTAAGCTCTTTTTCGAGGCGTTTTGAAACGATTTCGGGCATATTTTCCCCGTAAGTTTTGCGTGCTCTTTCCCAACACATATCACGAAGCTGCTCGTCCGAGCCCTCAATTACAGGGGGATAATTTCCGTCGGGCACGGGTATAACATCCCCGTCCACCATATCGGCTATCTTGTTAGGGTTGTCTATAACAAATTCCTTTGCTCGCTCACCGAAATAGTCGAAATCTGAAAGCATTTCTTCGGTAGTTTTAAGATAGAGTGGCGCTTGATTGTCGAAATCATCGTACCCTTGTCCTGCCATAAGTATTTTACGGATTATTTCGTCTTCCTTTTTAAGGAAGTGGACATCTCCCGTAGCTACCACGGGCTTTGAGAGCTTATCACCTATTTCAACTATCTTACGGTTGAAGTCCTTTATTACCTCAAGGCTTTTTACATGACGGAATTTATTAGGTGTTACCTCTCCTGTTTTTTCATTTCGTTTATCGGGCTTTGAGGACTCACGCACCATAAACTCATTATTTCCAAGCGGCTGAATTTCAAGATAGTCGTAATAGCTTGCTATCTCCATAAGCTCTTCATCGCTCGCTCCGTCAACAACCGCCTTATAAAGCTCCCCCTGCTCACAGGCAGAGCCTACTATAAGACCCTCGCGATGCTTATCAAGCTCACTTTTAATGGTTACAGGTCTTTTAAAGAAATTATCAAGATGAGCCGTTGAGACCAGCTTATAAAGGTTTTTAAGTCCCACAAGGTTTTTAACAAGAATTATTTGATGGTTTACCTTTCCTTGCTTATAAAGGGCAGAAAAATCCGTTCCGTATTTTTCGTCATTAACAAAATAGGACTCCACACCGTAAATAACCTTGAAATC
>JAZUNC010000114.1:0-5089 GCA_045603945.1 Acutalibacteraceae bacterium
GATTTGTCGGCACTCTCCCCTGAAACAGAGGCATTTACATATTCTGCCTGACCTAAATATTTTGATGAGGTGTTGGCAGACGTACCGTCCTGTTCGGCGGAGTATTTCATATTAAGACCTACTGCCGCGGCAAGTGCCACTACCATTACCGCCAAGGCAACCTGTGTCTTGCCGAATCTTTTAGTTTTTTTCATTACCCTGTTTTCCTCCCGATGTGTATTTTTCTTGTTGTTATATCAAGTGCCGCACAAACGGCATTTTTTATTTCTTCTGCCGCTGTTTCATCGGCATTGCATATAACGCTTACTCCGCGAATCTTAGGCATATAAGAGGTAATAACGAGCGGCATTTCCGCTCCGTTTGAATCCTTGACAATAATATATGTCTGTTCACTTTCCTTACTGGTTTTTGTTTCGTCCTCCGCATTATTTTGCTTTAATTCGTCGGCGTACTCATACACCATGCCCGTATCTAAGGTTACGGTAACTATCGCCGCGGAGTCACCGCAAATTGCCTGCACCATCTGTTTGATTTTATTCTCAAGTCCGACGCAGTATTCCGTTTCGGAAAATGCAGTTTCCTTTGGCAACTCGGTCTTTTCCTGCTTTGAATCGAAAACCGAGGAAGCGAAAATTAAAATTATTCCTACTATGCCTGCAATAAAGAGTATCTTTACCGCATTTTTACTTTTCATAAGTTCTCTCAGTTTTTCCTTCACCTGCAAATCACCCTGCAATCAATACCTTTTGTTCTCAGTGCTTTTATCACCTGTTCTTCCGTTGTGCCAACAACCTCTATTTCATTAATTATTATGCTGCCGTCCTCGTTTTTAGTAGCCTTAGCCAAAATATTTTCAAATGTTACACCCTTTTCTCTCAAAACACCTGCAACAAGATATTCTGCCTGATATTCGCAAATATCGGTAACCGCTGACGACTCCTCTTCCTGACTGTTAAAAGCAGGCATACTTAAATTAAAATCTCCCTTTGCGATTGCACCTATTACCGAGCACAAAAGTATAAGAGCAATAATATATCTGCCGCTTTTTTCAAGAGCTCTGCCGTGAAGCAGGCTTAGTGCAGCGGCAAAGACGGCGGCGGCACAAAAGGTTATGGCTATTTCTCTGACCGTATCCATTGCTAACCTCCCGAAATTACCGCTAAGGATATAACAAACAGCACCGATGTGAAAAGCAGTACCCCCACAAGCACCGCTAACACCGAATCTGCCGCACGGAGAATATCGGTTTTAAGCCTTATGCCGAACAGGTCGGCGGCTATATCCAAAACAAAAAGTACTACTCGCCAGATAAGAAGTTCTATTACCACAGGCAAAACTATTGCCGCAATGCCTAAAACGGCAAACATACCCACCGAGGACTTTAAAAGATTTACCGAGCCGAGCAGGGTGGTCAGCGACTCTGACAGAGCTCCACCTGCTACAGGAATAAAAGAGCCAATCATAAATCTTGCCGCTTTAAGTCCTAAATTATCTGCGGCTCTGTTCACGGTAGTCTGTATAGAAAGCAGACCTAAAAACAAGGTAAGAGCAAAGGATAATATCCACATTGCAACCTTTTTTATTCCGTCACCCAAACGATTAGTGCCCCCTGAAGGCATAATTGAGCCCACCATTCCTACCCCTAAATAACAGCTCATAAGCGGTACTATTACAAATGAAGAAAGGTTGCCTACCGCACCTGCCGCACCGAGAAGCAGAAAGCTCATTCCCGACGCGGTTGCCGCCTGTCCTGCCACCGTTAAAATTCCTGCATAAAGAGGAATAAAGCCGAGCATAAGCGTACTGATTCCCTTTACAGCCGAGCTACTGCTTTCAATAAGGGAAAACATCGGCATAAGCACCCCTGCCGCCGCTGTAAGCACAAATATATACGATGCGGCATCGCTATAGGGTTTAAAACCCTCAAAGGTGTTTGCCGCCGCTATAAGAATTATTACTGCAAGCATTCCTGCACCACATTTAAGGGGAACTTCAAGACCCGATACAAAAAATTCTCCAATCTGTTTAAAAATGCTTTCGGGGGTAAGGGAGTTTATCCAGTCGGCACTGCTTATATCTATATTAAGCTCATCTAATATCCTTTGGGCTTCATCGGGAAGCATTTCGTAGATTTCTTCTGCTCGGCTGGCATTATACTGCTCTTTATAGGGGTCTTCGGCAGTTACAGTTATGCAAAACACCGTCATAAATATCAAAACCCAGATTATCCTTTTCATACATCATCCTATAAAACCGTAGGCTGTTTCCAACAAAGAAAGCAACAACGGAATTGACATAACAAAAATGGCACATCTGCCTGCCAGCTCGGCCTTTGATGCCAGAGAGGTTTGCCCTGCATCCCTACAGGTATCTGCTATAAAGCCTGTTATCACACATATTCCCAGTGCCTTTACTGCAACAAAAAAATACGATGTGTCTATACCGTAATTTGATACAGTATTATGCAGTGTCAGCAAGCCGTCCATAATGTCAAACACCGCCGAGAGCAGTATAACCGCTCCAGCCGTTATTGCCACAAGCATTGCATATTCGCCTTTATAACCTTTAAGCAGGGTAGCTATTACTGCCGCGACGATACAAACACCTAAAACTGCAGTTAAGCTCATAGCCCGAATACCGCTTTAACGGTAGCGAACAAATCGGCTATCACATCCACCACCATCAGCAGTACCACCACAAGTCCCGTAAGGGTGGTGAGCATTGCCTGTTCCTCTCTGCCCGAGCGAACAAGCACTTGATTTAGCACCGTTACGATTATGCCTATTGCGGCAACCTTAAATATTAAATCAACATCCATAATTTCACCTATATCAGCAGCACAGAAACAAACAGCCCCATAAAAAAGCCAAGCTTACCGTACAGACCTGACTTAGCATTTACCTGTTCACGGGCAGTTGTCTCCTGCTTTTTATGCAATTCTTTGTAAACCTCGCACCGTTTAAGCTGAGAATCGGTATCTCCCATACCAAGATTTGAAAAAAACTCTTCTAAAACAGAGATGTCCTGAGCATTTAGTCCGTCACGAGCAATCCTTGTGCCGTAGCCGTCAACATAGATCCCTGCCGCTGCTCCATACCTTTCTATTATGCGAGAAAGCTCTTCACCTGCACGTATACGGTCGCTTATTTCCTCTATAAAAATACAAACCGCACCCAGTCTTTTTTGTCTTTCTCTAAGGTTTGAAGACATATAAAAGCCTATACCCGTACAGACCGCAACAATTATTATAAGACCCAATCCTTTAAGCAAGTTTTTTCACCTCATTGGGACTTAATATGGTTATATCTCCGCCTGTCTTTTCAGAAAGCAGTACCACCTCTCCTATACTGCCGTCTAAAAGCATTTTTGTGACCTCGCGGGAGGCAAGGTCACAAGCATTTGAAGCGTGTGCAGTAGTAAGAATTTTTACTCCCGAAAAAAAGCTTTCACGGATGAGTGCAAGCTCCCTGCCTGTGCCAACCTCGTCAAAGGCAATATACTGTGGAAACATAGTTCTAAGTGCAATCTCTGCACCCGACGCTTTATCAAGACCCGTTATTATATCGGTATTAGTCCCTACATCAAGGGCGGCGTTTTCTTCTGATCTTCCGCATATCTCGCCGCGGCTATCAATAACACACACCCTGTTTCCTCTGTTTGAAAGTATTCTGATAAGGTCGCGTAGCAGGGTGGTTTTTCCGCTACCCGGTGGTCCTGCTATAAGAAGCCCTCTATCTGCCGCCTGAACAAGCTTTTCAGCACAGCCTTTTATTTCACGGGCTATTCGTATATTTACAGAGGTTACCTCCACAAGCTTGCCAGACGAGTATCTTCCGCACACCCCTGCACGGTTTCCCGACCTCATTGAAAGATAACCCTCGCTCAGCTCGTCTTCACGGGTATATACCGAACGGTTGGTTATGCGAAGCATCACCTCATCAAGGTCTTTTTTGCTAACCGTTAAAGGGTTTGGCGGCATATAGCTGCTTGCCACGCTATCCTCTGATATGTAAAAACTGTTTTCACCTACAACACACACCGCCATACCTGCTCTGAGGCGTATTTCATAAGCTGAGTTCTTTATAAACATTGGCAAACGGTCGAGAACAGAAGAAATTCTATCGGGCAGTGCATAAAGCACTGTAGAAAATCTATCTGCAGTTTTTTTACTCTCTTGCATTTTTATCACCTAACAAAGAATATGTACAGGCTGTATTTTTTAGAACAAAAAAGAATTGCTATTGCACAAAAGCTTGCACAACAGCAATTCCTATAAATTATAGTTTAAACTGATTTTAATCTACACAGACAACTCCGTCTTCCTTGACGGTAACGGTCATTCCTGTTTTAACATAATCTAAAAACTCATCTCCCAGACAGTCGATAACAGGCATAGTCGAGCCCTCCACCCACACATCTGCAAGAACTGCTCCTGCGGCGGCGAGAGAGTCTATATGATTTGCAAAAAGCATACAGGCAGGCTGACGGCCCATTGCATTTGCACAGTAGAGCACAAGTCCGCCTGTGGTTGAGCCTATGGTTTGTGGTAAACAAAGAGCTTTTCCTGCAAGAGGCAGTCCGTTTATATCGGGATTATTCTGGTCGCCGCACTTTGCCTGCTTATCTCCAAACTGAAGTGCCATCTGGAGAGATGCGAGGGTATTAAAGCCCTGCTTTGTAACTACTGCTTCGGCCGTAACAGTACCTGGGGTAACTATTCTTCCTTTAAATTCTGTCATTACTGCTTACCTCCCTTGGTGATTGCGGCGAGTATCTCATCGTCGGTGTAATAGCGTGCAGAGGTGTATGTACGCAATTTATTGGACGAGGTTATTACCGGCATAGTTTTACAAAGAGGGTTGTTCATATACATAAGGGGGCATATATATGAGGTTATTACCCCTGTTGCTTTCAGCCTTGCGGCATATTCGGTTTTACCGAATTCCTCAAGCACCTTGGGTGCGGCGGTGAAAACGGTGGGGATTCCTACCCTATCATTGCCCGACTCTTTAAGTCCTGCCTCTACCCTATCGGTCCAGTCCTTAAGCTGCTGAAGCGACATATGGGGGCAACCCATAAAGCAAAGCTT
>JAZUNC010000115.1:0-2132 GCA_045603945.1 Acutalibacteraceae bacterium
AGGGTTTTTCGGCTTTCGTTTTCAAAATTCAGGCAAATATGAATAAGGCTCACCGTGACCGTATTGCCTTTATGCGTATAGTTTCGGGCAGGTTTGAAAGGGCTAAGGAATATTTCCATGTTCAGGGCAAAAAGGCTATAAAGCTTTCCCGTCCTCAGCAGATGATGGCGGACGAGCGTGCCGTTATTGATGAGGCATATGCAGGGGATATTATCGGCGTGTTTGACCCAGGCATATTCTCTATCGGAGATACCATTTGCGATAAGGGTATGAAGGTGGAATATGCAGGCATCCCCACCTTTGCTCCCGAGCATTTCGCACTTGTTGAGCAGATAGATTCCCTTAAACGAAAGCAGTTCGATAAGGGCATAACCCAAATTGCACAGGAGGGTGCAATTCAGATGTTTTTCCTGCCCGATTCGGGTATGGAAAGGGTCTATGTAGGTGTTGTAGGTATGCTTCAGTTCGACGTTTTACAGTTCAGAATGGAATCGGAGTATGGGGTTAAATACCATAAGCAGGATACCGCCCACAGTCTTGTACGATTTGTAGAGAGCAAGGATATCGACCTTAAAAATCTTAATCTTATGCAGTCTACCAAATGGGTGCAGGACAGATGGGGAAGAGATTTGCTGCTCTTCACCGCTGAGTATGAGATAAACTGGGCATTGGATAAAAATCCGGGACTTGTGCTTAAAGAGTTCAGTCAGATGCAGGAATATTAAAACGCAGACCTTGAAATTTTATTTTCAAGGTCTGTTTTTTTAGCGTGGAAGATAAAAATAAGCAAAAAACGAATAATTTCAGTATTGAAAATATTAAAGGCTTATGATATTATAATTATATAGTTAAATTTTACCGAAAAGAGGTAATGGAATGGCATATTGTTTAGCTATAGATATTGGTGCATCAAGCGGACGCCATATTTTGGGAGAGCTTAAAAACGGAAAGCTCGAAACCATGGAGGTATCCCGCTTCGAAAACGGCTTTAAAGAGCAGGACGGTACTCTTATATGGGATATCGAGAAGCTCACCGCCGATGTTATCGCAGGTATTGCCGAGTGTAATAGGCTGGGTAAAATTCCTGATACGGTATCTATTGATACCTGGGGTGTAGATTATGTGCTTTTCGATAAGGACGGAAAGGAAATTCTTCCCTGTGTTTCTTATCGCGACCCACGTACTGCAGGTGTACCCGAAGAGGTGTTTGAAATCATTCCTAAAGAGGAATTATACGCTAAAACGGGAATTCAAAATCAACCCTATAACACCATTTATCAGCTTTATTGCGATAAAAAGTCGGGTAAACTGGAAAAGGCCAAAAGGCTTCTTATGATACCTGAGTATTTGTCTTACCGTCTTACAGGTGTTATGAAAAACGAATACACCAATGCATCTACAACCAAC
Source organism: Acutalibacteraceae bacterium (assembly GCA_045603945.1). Lineage (GTDB taxonomy): Bacteria > Bacillota > Clostridia > Oscillospirales > Acutalibacteraceae > SFWF01. Next base: position 1,408 of record JAZUNC010000115.1, read on the forward strand.
CTTGTAAATGCAGAGGAAAAGGTTATAGATAAAGATGTTTGTACGGCTTTGGGTATAGACCCTAACCTTTTCGGAGAGCTGAATTTGCCTTCTACATATATCGGAAATTTCACCGACGAAATAAAAGAGCAGGTCGGCTTTGATGCCGAGGTAATTTTCTGCCCCAGCCACGATACGGCATCTGCCGTTGCTGCTTGTCCCATTGATGAAAATGCCGTTTTTATTTCTTCTGGAACATGGAGCCTTGTGGGAACCGAAAATCTCTACCCCGTAACCACACCCGAGGCAATGGAGGCAAACTTTTCTAACGAGGGTGGTATAAACTATCGTTTCCGTTTCCTTAAAAACATAATGGGAATGTGGCTTTTCCAGAACCTCCGCAAAAATCTCGACAAGAAATACACCTATGACGAGATGATGAATATGGCAATGGAAAGCAACTACGATAAGCTTATCGACCCCACTGCCGAATGCTTTTTAGCCCCTGAAAATATGATTGAGGCTATACGTGAATATCTGGGCGAGCCCGAGCTTCCTATAGGTGACGTGCTTAAAAGCGTGTATATCTCTCTTGCAACCAGCTACAAAAACACCGTAGAGGAAATCGAGCGTGTTGCAGGTAAGAAGGTAGACCGCATAGCAATAGTCGGCGGAGGCAGTAAGGATAAATATTTAAACCAGCTTACAAAGAAATATACAGGCAAAAGGGTCACGGTAGGCCCCAC
>JAZUNC010000116.1:0-1832 GCA_045603945.1 Acutalibacteraceae bacterium
TTAAGGAAATAGTCAAAAATTATTCCCTTACTCCTTATAAAAAGTATATAATTTCTGCCTCCAATGACGAGGGTATAGAGGCTCTGGCCGCCGAGTTTAAAGGTTGTACCTCTGCCTTTGCAGGGTTTTCCGGAGCAGGCAAGTCCAGTCTACTTAATGCACTTAACAGACTTCGCGGCGGTGAAGAGTTGGCTGCCGTTGGCGGTCTTTCCGAAAAACTTTCAAGAGGCAAGCATACTACACGTCATGCAGAGCTGTTCCCATTGTTTGGAGGCCTTGTTGCAGATACTCCCGGATTTGGTAGTATAGAACTGGAATATTTCGGCTTCCACGACCGTTCAACTCTGATTAATTGCTTCCCAGACCTCGCAAAGCACGCAGAAGGTTGTAAGTTTTCGGATTGCCACCATATAAAGGAAAAAGGCTGTAATCTTCTTGCGGCAATTGAGCAGGACGAAGTACTTAAAAGCAGATACGATTCATTCCGCCGCCTCTACGAGGAGATGGGAGAATATAAACCTTGGGAAATTGAGTAATATAAATAAAAACTACGTCCACCTGATCATACAGGTGGACTTAGTTTTTATATAAGTATAATTAGTTATCGTTTTTTGTTCTGGGATGCGTATCCGTATCTTTTTGCATACCTTAAAAGCTCGGATCGCTCTGTTTCATAGTAGTTTTGGTGGTATCGGAAAGCGGTAACCTGCCCGTCATCACTATGCTCGATGGCAGCCATATCAAATCTATATCCAAAGGCTGTAGGGTCAATACCCGACTCTTCCATTTGGGCAATAAATCTTGCGGCGGCAAAGAATACGTTTTTCATCTTTTCTTTATCTACCGCAAATTCAGGCTTTATTCTGTCAGAAGCCAGCCTTGCTTTTACTTCCACGAATACTATGTCGGTGTTGTCGGCCATGATAAGGTCTATTTCATAAGGGTGCGCCTTAAACGAATGCGCCAGAAAGCCAAAGCCTCTTTTCATAAGGACTGACTTTGTGTATTCCTCATAATAAATACCGATAAGCCGAGGATCGTTATTCTTTGGAAAGTTCATTTTTTTTGCCATTATTATTTGCTCTTTTCGTTCTCAAAACCATTCCATCCGAATCTGATAAAAGATACTATTACGGATATGATACCGAAAATCTCGGTAATGATTCCACCTATATTTAGGGTAAAGAAGTTATATGTAAGCCAAGATGGTGATACTACGGAGAACTGTAATATGCGAATGGTTTTTCCGTTTCTTGTCCACATAGCTACCGTACCTATGAGCTGAGCCGCCATAACAAGGATAGAAAGCCAGCTATCGTACGTGGCGATGCCTGCCACTATATAAAGGGCTTCAAGTATGATAAATACGTAGGGCTTAGCCCATTTCTTGCCTGCGCCCAATATGCCTCCGCGTAAGATATTTATTATATTCATCCATGCTCCCGACCAGTTTCCGGGAAGGGCAAAGCTGATAGCGAAAAGCAGACCGCCCAACGCTTGCAAAATAAAAAGGCGCCTGTTGTCCCTCATCTGGTACGAAAATATTATAATGCCGGCAGCTGTAAGACTTATTATTCGAGCTGCCCATACTATAACTATGTTCTGCATAAGATACCGTCCGTTGTTTAGTAGTGTTATTATATCAGAAAAAGAAATCGTTGTCAAGTTTAACTTTGCGCTTGAGGCCGTATTATGGTGTAAAATGAGTTTACATTTTCGCAAATATTAGTTTTCAATTCTTTACCTTTTTACCTATTGCAATTTAGAATGAAATGTGGTATAATGTTCAAGCCGACGAAAAGAGGCACGTTGTTGAAACGGATGGCAAATCA
>JAZUNC010000117.1:0-4849 GCA_045603945.1 Acutalibacteraceae bacterium
GCTATGGCCGAAAAAGAGGCCGAGCTTAAAGCCGTCGATACCGAAAACACCGAGGTTATGGTTCACGTTCGCGAAATGACCAACGTGCTCAGAAGTGACGAGAGAAAGCAGCCCTTCGCCCGTGCCGACCTGCTTCGCGGTGCTCCTCAGGCCACCGAGGACTCCTGGCAGGTTCCGAGACTTGTAAAGTAAAGAGAGGTGTGTAAATTGGCTTATTATATTAACGAAATTATGAGAAACGGCAACATCGCTGTTGATGATACCATCCTTGTAAAGGATGTTCCTGCAACCGCAGGCTCTAAAATGCTTGAAAACTATGTTCCTCTTTTCTCTGCAGAGGCAGTAGAAAGGCTTATCGCCGCAGGTTACACCCTTTCGGGCAAAACCGCTGTAGGCGAGTTCGGTCTTGACCTCTATGGTGAGACCTCTGTTAACGACATTTGTGCCGCCGCAAAACTTGTCAAAGAGGGAAGTGTTAAAGCCGCTTTAAACGTAGATTTAAACGGTACACCTCGCCGTGCCGCTGCAGTAGAGGGGGTTACCTTTGTAAAGCCCACATACGGTACAGTTTCCCGTTACGGAATAATCTCCTGTGCCGCATCGGGTGAGCAGATTGGTGTTACCGCAAAGGATGCCGACACCGCCGCTGAGGTTCTCGCAGTTATTGCAGGCCACGATGCTAAAGACGGCACCAGCCTTGAAGCAGAGAAATATGAGTATAATACCGCTGCAAATGCAAAGGGTATGAAAATTGCCAAGGTCACCGAGCTTTACGCTGCCGCAGATGATGCCGCAAAGGCAAAAATCGATGCCGCAGTAAATGCTTATAAGAAACAGGGTGCCGAGGTGGAAGAGATTTCTATTGCCATCCTTCCCCAGATTCAGACCGCGTGGACAATTTTAATGTCGGCAGAAACCACCAATAACCTTTCCCGTTTCGACGGTGTAAAGTACGGTTACCGTACCGAAAAATATAAGAACATCGACGAGCTTTACGTAGGAAGCCGTACCGAGGCTTTCGGTTTCTTAACCAAGGCAACCATTCTTTACGGCTCCGACGTGCTCTCCAAGGGCAGATATGAGGATTGCTACGACAAGGCCCTCAAAATCCGCCGTGTTGCAGTAGAAACTTTGCAGTCCTTCTTTGCAAGGTTTGATGCTTTGCTCCTGCCCGCATACGGCAAGACTGAATATGAAACCTATCCCGTTGAAGAGGCTTTCGCTAAGGTCTTTGAAGCAAGTCTTTTCACCGCCCCCGCATCAATTACAGGACTTCCCGCAGTAGTATCAAACGGTGTTCAGCTTGTAGGCGACTATTTCTGTGACAGTAAGCTGCTGAGCCTTGCCAAAGCTTTAGAAAAGGAGGAAGCATAATATGAAATATGAACTTGTTATCGGTCTTGAGACCCACGTTGAGCTTGCTACCGATTCTAAGCTTTTCTGCTCTTGCGGAGGTCATGCCGCCGCAGATCAGCCTAACGACTGTGTATGTCCCGCCTGCTCGGGTATGCCGGGTATGCTTCCCGTAACCAATAAGCAGGCTATCGAGCTTGCTGTTAAAGCAGGACTTATGCTAAACTGCAAAATAAATCAGTATACTACATTTGATAAAAAGAGCTATTACTATCCCGACCTGCCCTGTGCCTATCAGATAACCCAGTGGTTCCACCCTGTTTGTGTTGACGGTAAGGTTCAGGTGGGCGAGCGAGAGATTGGCATTAAGCAGATTCACGTTGAGGAGGATGCAGGTAAGCTTGTACACGACGACGCAACCAACACCTCTCTTGTAGACTACAACCGCACCAGCGTGCCCCTTATCGAGATAGTTTCCCGTCCCGATTTCCGTAGCTCAGACGAAGTAATAAGCTATCTTAAAAAGCTTAAGGCTTCTTTGCAGTTTGCAGGAATTTCCGAGTGCGAAGAGGGAGCAATGCGTTGCGACGTAAATATCTCGGTCCGTCCCGAGGGCTCCGACCAGTTGGGTGTCCGTTCAGAGATTAAGAATATGAGCTCCTTCGCAGAAATTAAGGATGCTATCGAGTTTGAAAAGGTACGTCACGTTGATGCAATAGAGCGTCGAACAGAAATGCTCGTTCAGGAAACCCGTCGTTGGGACGAGGTTAAACGTCGCACCTTCCCCATGCGTAACAAGGAAACTGCCGCAGACTATCGTTATTTCCCCGACCCCAACCTTATGCCCATAGTCATTGACGATGCGTGGCTTGAGGAGATCAAGGCAAGTATGCCTGCTACCGCAGAGGAAAAGGGACAGAAGTATGTGGATATGGGAATTGCCGATAAGGAAGCCGCAGTGCTTGCATCCGATGCTAAGCTTTGTTCCGTATTCGACGAGGTAGTGGCAATGGGACGCGAGCCTAAGAGCGTGGCTTCGTGGATTCTCACCGAATGTATGAGCCGTATGCGTTATCTCGGCATTGAAACCATCAATATTGCACCTGCAAAACTCAGCCGTATTATAGAACTTGTGGATAGCGGTGAAATCACCCGTGCCGCAGGTAAAAAGGTGCTTGCAGCTGTATTTGAAAGTGATGTTGACGTAGACAAATACTGTGATGAAGCAGGTCTTAATGTAAAGGTAGACAGCTCGGTTATCGAGGCTACCGTTGACCGTGTAATTACCGAGAATCCTCAGGCGGTTGCCGACTATAAGGGTGGTAAGGTTAAGGCTCTTCAAGCTTTATTTGGCTCCTGTATGCGTGAGCTTAAGGGTATAGGTGACCCTGCCGTTATCAAATCACTTTTAGAGCAAAAACTTAACTAAAATTTAAAGAGGTCGAAGCATTTCGACCTCTTTTTAAAAAGGAAAACATTATGACTGTAAAACTTTATGAAAATGATTCTTATATAAAAGAATTTACTGCTACCGTTACCTCCTGCGAAGAAAGTAACGGAAAATATCTTGTCACCCTCGACCAAACTGCTTTTTTCCCTGAGGGAGGCGGACAGGCTCCCGATAAGGGGGTTATAAACGGAATAAATGTGCTTGATGTTCAGGAAAAGGGTGATGAGGTAGTACATACTGCTGAGAGCCCTTTAACAGTAGGAGAAAAGGTGTCCTGCACAATAGATTGGGCTCTTCGTTTCTCCCGTATGCAGAATCATTGTGCTGAGCATATCCTTTCGGGCGTAATTCATAAAATGTTTGGATATAATAATGTGGGCTTTCATATGAACGATTCTCTCATCACCTTTGATGTGGACGGTCCCCTTACGGCGGAGGATATCGAAAGGGTAGAAAAAGAGGCAAACCGTGCTGTTTTTGAAAATGCTGAAATTAAGGTGTTGTATCCTACTGCTGAGGAGTTTGAAAATATAGACTGCCGTAGCAAAATTGAACTTACCGAGGGTGTGCGTCTTATTTCGGTTGAAGGCTTTGACACCTGTGCCTGTTGTGCACCTCACCCGAGGAGAGCAGGGGAGATAGGACTTATAAAAATAGTAAACTTCTTCCCCAATAAAGGTGGAACAAGGATAGAAATGGTGGCAGGAGGTCTTGCTCTTGCAGATTACGGTTATCTTCATTCCACAGTAAAAACAATTATGAAGCAGTTGTCTGCAAAGCGTGAAGAGGTCGCAGAGGCGGTAAAGAAATTAGGTGACGATTTTGCTAATGCAAAGGGTGAAATTCGTCTGCTTTCCGAAAAAATAGCATTAGCCTCTCTAAAAACCAAAAAGACCGAAAAATTAGTTATCGGTTTCACACCAAACGCAGATTTTAATGCCCTAAGAAACATCGCAAACGGACTTGTAGACGAGGCTGAGTATATTGCTCTTTTCTCCAAAACCGAAGAGCATAACTATAACTACCTTATAAGCACCAAAAACGGTGACGTAAGAGATATTGTAAAAGAACTCAACACCGCTTTTTCCGGTAAAGGCGGCGGAAAGCCCAACTGTGCACAGGGAAAAATCATTGCAGAGTCGGAAGATGAAATAACCGCGTTTATAAGTAAATTTTAATATAATATCAACTTTAGGGATAAAATTAGGAAGTATGTATTAACTGATACATACTTCCTTTTTTGTTTTAAAATATTAACTGCAACAGTCGGTCCCGTTTGAAATGTGTGGTATACATTACATAACAGCAGAATAATCAATTACAATATCAGCATAGGTTATGCCCGAAATCTCTGCTTCTCTGATGGTAATAGATTTGATTATCGGACGCTTGTTTTTGGGAACAGAGCCGTTAGAGTCGGTGTTTACAGCATTTTTGCAAATAGTGTCTACAATGCTCATACCCTCAGTAACGTGTCCGAAAGCCGCATACTCACCGTCTAATCCCGTATAGTCTTTATGCATAATAAAGAACTGGCTGGAGGCACTGTCCATACTAATGCTGTTTCTTGCCATAGAAATAGTGCCTCTAACATGGGAAAGCTGGTTGTTAACTCCGTTTGCAGTAAATTCACCCTTAATTTCCTTGTCAGAGCCACCTGTGCCGTCACCCTTGGGGTCGCCACCCTGCATCATAAAGCCCTCTATAATTCTGTGAAAGGTAAGTCCGTCATAAAAGCCGGCTTTAGCAAGTTTTACAAAATTTGCAACGGTTATGGGTGCCGCCTCGGGATCTAAAGCAACGGTTACCGTTCCTACATATTCTGTGTCGCCTGTATTATTCTTTTTTTCACCGCAGCCCACAAAGCAAGCACAAATTAAGCATATTGTCAAAAGCAAAGCTAAAAAACGTTTCAATTTGAATTTTCCTTTCTAAAACGAGCATTTAACTACGCTTTAGTATACCATTAGGCACCCCTTCCGTCAAGTTTTCCTTATTGATTTTAAATCGGATCGTAGCCATGTCGTTCTGTGAGCCAAGGAGTTG
>JAZUNC010000118.1:0-30893 GCA_045603945.1 Acutalibacteraceae bacterium
TATAATTTGAATTTTGTGGGTAAAACAAGTTAATGTTGCAAGGCGGCGTGCTTTTGGTGTATAATGAAAAAAATATATTTTGTAGGGAGACTTATATGGATACCTTTTTCGAACAGATTATTAAAATTAAATTAAACTCAAAGGCAAAAGCACTTATTGCCGCTATTATAGCTGTAGACCTTATTCTTTTAGCTGTTGTTCTGTATTTTGCCCTGCTTATGACTCCGGCTTTTGCGTTTCTTATTATTGTCGGCGTTATATACGGCTCTTATAAGCTGATTTCCATGCTTTCGGTAGAGTTTGAATATATCTTTACCAACGGCGACCTTGATGTGGATAAAATTGTTGCCAAGTCCTCAAGAAAGCGTATGGTTTCCATAAAATGCAGCGAGGTGGAAAAGTACGGTGAATATAAGGGACAGCCTGCACCGGGCTCGGTAAAAAACACGCTTATCTACTGCAATCCCGACAGCGAGGGTCAGGTCTATCTCATCGCTAGGGATAGAAATCTCGGTATGGTAATGTTGGTCATCGCACCCGAACAGCGTGTTCGCGAGGCAATTGAAGCGGCAATACCAAGACTTGCAAAATAATTTCCGCGAGGTACATTTATGTACATTGTAGATAAAACCACTATGCGACGGGCTGAAGAGCTTGCGGTAGAGGGCGGCTGTGAATGGTACGGCCTTATGCAAAACGCAGGCAAAGCCGCCGCAGAGTTTATAAGTAGTACCGAGGATGTTGCGGCAAAAAGTGTGGCAATTCTTTGCGGAAAGGGCAATAACGGCGGCGACGGTTTTGTCATTGCAAAGGAGCTTTCCTTTCGCGGTGCTAAGGTAACTGTGGTGCTTACCCACGGTCAGCCTGCAACAGATATTGCCAAAAAGGCCTTTTGCAGTATGCCCGATGATGTTGAGGTTTTAGAAATAGCTGAGGGTATAGCCCGATTTAAGTCGGGTAGGTTTGACATAGTAATCGATGCTGTTTTTGGAACAGGCTATAACGGAAACAAGCCCGACGGCGAAATCCAAAAGCTGTTTGATGCAGTAGGTTTTACAGATTATGCCATAGACCTTCCAAGCCTTATCGCCTGTGACACAGGGGAGGGATGGCAGTATGCCATGTCTGCCACACACACCCTTACCTTTGGTGCTTTAAAGCTCTGTCACATTTTACCCCACTCTTCAGACAGGTGTGGAGAGGTGACCTGTCTTGATATAGGTATACCGCCTATAATGCTCAAAGAGGCAGGGGCGACAATAACCTCTATAAAACCGCCCTTATTTGTTGAGAAAAGAAAAAAGACAAGCTGTAAAAATGATTACGGCGTTGCCCTTTCGGTCTGTGGAAGTTACGGAATGTCGGGAGCGGCAATAATATCTGCAAAGGCGGCACTGCGAAGCGGCATAGGAATTTTAAAGCTTGCCTGTGTAGAAGAAAACTATACTGCCTTAGCCATATCTGTGCCCGAGGCTGTGCTGATACCCTGTAAATCACAGGGCAAAACCTATAGCGTAAATGCTATCAATACACTTAAAGAACAACTGAATACGGCTGATGCGCTTCTTATCGGATGCGGTTTTGGTGTTTCCGAGGATGCAAAAGCGGTGGTAAAAGAGCTACTGCTCAGCACAAGGGTTCCCACGGTTTTAGATGCTGACGGAATAAATCTTATCGCCTCTGACATAGAATTACTTAAAGATGTCAAGGCACCCTTGGTGCTTACTCCTCATCCAGGCGAGATGGCAAGGCTGCTGTGCACCACTTCTGCTGAAATAGAGAAAAACCGCCTGAAATATGCCGCGGATTTTGCAAAGGAATACGGCGTGTATACGGTGCTTAAGGGGGCCAATACTATTGTGGCAAGCCCCGATGGTGATATATCGGTTAACATTATCGGTAATGCAGGAATGGCTACTGCAGGCAGCGGAGATATGCTTGCGGGAATTACAGTTGCACTTTTAGCTGGGGGTAATTCTGTTTTATCGGCTGTAAAGGCTGCGGTGTGGCTTCATTCGGCCGCAGGAGATGCCGCGAAAAACAGGTTAGGCGAGCGTGCTATGCTCCCTACCGATATGATAGAGGAGCTTCCGAGGTTTTTGTAGCTGTGCCTTGACCCGAAAGGTTGGGGTCTTATGAAAAAATTTTTCTTTATTTTGCTTAGCTTTCTTGTGCTTTGCTCCTGTTCGGCAGAAAAAAATATTCAGCCACGACTCGGCGGTATAGCCTTTAATGCCGAAATGACCTATTATAACGAGGTGTACAGCTTTGAGGGTGAAGTTCTCTCTGATGGGACCCTTAAGGCAACCGTTACGGCTCCCGAAGAGCTTAAAGAGCTTAATTTCACTATAAACGCAGAGCAGACCACCGTAGAGTATAAGGGTTTGACCTATTCTCCCGTTGAGGGGAATATGCCTTTTTCAGGTATTATGACCGATTTTTATGCCCCGATTCGTGAGGTTATGCTGTCAGAAAATATGGCAGATAAAAACGGCAGTTTAACAGGCGGTCAAGGGGTCAGAGCCTACAGATTTACCTTTTCTCCCACAGGACTTCCCCAAAAGCTTGAAATCCCTGATGAAAGCTTTGCAATCAGATTTTATAATGTTAGTATAAAAGAGGATGTAAATGACTAAAGATAGCTATCTTGCCGCAAAAGATTATTTAACAGCCCGACCGAAGCTCTTAAAGGCAGCGGTAACAACCCAAAAGATATGCGAGCTTGCAGTATATATAATATATCCGCTGTTTCTTGCAGTGCTTATATTCACTCAAAATGATTTCTGGTGGAAATCTGCGTTGGTTTGCGGCATAAGCTTTGTTGCGGTAAGCCTGCTTAGAATTCGCATAAATGCCCAAAGACCTTATGAAAAATACGGTTTTTCTCCCCTTATAAAAAAAGAGAGCAAGGGCAGGTCTTTTCCAAGCCGACATGCCTTTTCGGCGGCGATAATCGCCTTTAACATCGGTGTAGTCTATCTTCCTTTGGGTGTGGCGGTTGGTGTAATTGCTCTTGTAATAGCCTTTTTAAGGGTGGTTTTAGGTGTCCACTTTATAAAAGATGTGGTCTTCGGTATTATTGCAGGAATAGTCCTCGGAATAATAGTGTTAATATAATAAAAGTAGGGGCGGGAGAGAGACACTTCGTAAAGAAGTTGTCCCTCTCGTTTTTTTATGCAAAAAGAAAAGCACCGTATAAAACGGTGCGGCTGTGTATTAAGGCTGTCTATACAGGTTACAGGCGATAGCCCGCAACCTGACACTTAGACAATTAAGCCTTAGCTTTATTCATGCTGGATACGAGAGCAGATTTCTTTCTGCCTGCAGTGTTCTTGTGAAGAATACCCTTAGCGGTAGCCTGGTCAATCTTCTTAACAGCAACCTTAACAGCAACGTCCATATCAGCCGCACCCGACTCGATGGCAACATTTGCCTTCTTGATAGCGGTACGAAGACCTGAACGGTACGCCTTGTTACGCTCGTAGTTAGCAGCACTTACTAATACACGTTTTTTAGCGGATTTAATGTTGGGCATGATGACACCTCCCTTAATTTTGTGTGAAAAAAGACACACTTATAGTTAAAGCACTTAGTATATTAACACAAATGAAAACAAAATGCAAGATTTTTTTATATATAATATTTTTCCCTTTCATTTCATATATATAAAAGTGTGAATCTCTGTAGAAACGGGGGATAATATATGAAAAGGCTTGCGGGTGTACTGCCGCTTATTATGACATTGATGCTATGTCTTGCTACCTTTTGTACAGGTGTGTTTTCGGTTTTTACCGAGGCTAAAAGACAGGACACGGCATTACAGGCTAATACGGGAGCAGCTCCGCTGAAGAATTATCTTTCGTTGGGGGAACTTATAAACGAACAGGTCGGTTCGTCAAGCTCCTCAAAGGGTAGTTCTTCGGTTGCGGTAAATGCATCCCCATCTAATGCCATAGGCAAAATTTACGAACAATTTATTTCTCCCTATGGGGTGGCTCTTAAATATAACGGAATATATATTAAAAACTCTACGGGGCTTAATGTAAATATAAAAAACGAGCTGGCGGCTCAGTTTGATATGAAGCTTAAAAATACAAGCGACCCTCAGGTGCTTATAGTGCATACCCACACTACCGAAAGCTATATGTCCGAGGATAGGGGATATTATACCGCCGCCGACAAATCAAGGAATACCGACAATTCTAAGAATATGGTGGCGGTGGGAGAGGTCTTTGCCTCGGTCCTGAGAAAGGGTGGAATAGGTGTCATTCACGCTACGACACAGCACGACCATCCCGCATATAACGGGAGCTACGGCAGGGCAAAGACAACGATAAATGAATATTTAAAGAAATATCCGTCAATAAAAATAGTGGTAGACCTGCATAGGGATTCGATTGCGATGACAGGAAACGATAAATGCAAGCCCGTAAAAAAGATAGACGGCAAAAAGGCGGCACAGGTAATGCTTGTAGTAGGAAGCGAAACGGGAAGCGTTTCGGGATTTCCGAATTGGCGTCAAAATTTTCGATTAGCTCTTCGCTATCAGCAAACAATGGAGGCAATGTATCCGGGGCTTGCTCGGGCAATGACCTTTTGTTCACGAAAATATAATATGAATCTCACTACGGGCTCAATGCTTTTAGAGGTTGGTACCGATTCTAATACTTTGGAGGAGGCGTGTTATTCGGCCGAGCTTGCAGGAAAAGCCCTGCTCAGTCTGCTGAACACATTAAAGTGAAGATAAAAACAAGGGACATAAAAGCTTTTTTTGGTGCAATGATTTTTACAGGGGTATGCCTTGCCTGCATATGCGGAATATACTTGGGTTGCTGCCGTACCTATGAGGAAATGCGAAAGACCCTGTTTGGGGATGACCGCAGTGCGGTTATAATCGGAGAGGAATATATTAAATTTTTTGATAAGGAGTTCTATTTTTAATAACACTATTGTAATTTGACAATGTTCGACATATTTGCTATACTCTTTTCGGAGAGTGATAAAATGAGGATTAATAACCTTAGGGTTCATACTGCACTCTTTTTCACGGGTGCAGTTTTATATATGGAACTTCTTTTGCGTGCCTTTACCGAAGGAGAATTCTGGAACATAGGTCTTTTATTTATCGCCGTCTTTTCGGCGGCGGCAGGTATGGGACTTCACGCTATATGCTCAGCAATTCCCAAAAAGGCGGCAAGAATAACCTCGGGTACGGTAATGACCGTGCTTGGAGTGCTCTATGCAACCCAAATAATTTATTACAGTGTGTTTAATAATTTTCTTATCGTCTTTTCCCTTAAGGCTGGTGGAGCGGACCAGATAATCGAAGACGGAATAATTGAAAACACCGTAAAGGCCATCGTGGGCGGTCTGCCTGCCATAATTCTGCTTAGCCTGCCTGCGGTAATAATCTTTACGCCGCTTTTCCGCTTTCTTTCACATAAAAGAATACATATAGGTAAAAGCGGAATATGGATGGGAGCTTCTGTCCTTCTTCACATTGCGGCGGTAGTGTCGGTTTCGCTCATACCCTCGCTGTCGGTAATTCAGTCGGGACTTTTTGATGCGAATACCTCGATGAATCGCTTTGGACTTCTTCGCACCGAGGTGTTGGATGTAAAGTACAACCTTATCGGTATCGAGCAGGAGATAGAATTAGAGCCCGAAAAGCCTGTAGACTCTGTCAACTCAGAGGGCACCGAAAGCAAGCCCGAAGACGAGCCCGCACCTACATATACTCCAAATATTATGGACATCGATTTTGAAGAACTTACAAAAAACGAAACCGATGACACGCTAAGGCTTATGAACGAATATTTTTCGTCTAAGCAGCCTACATATAAAAACGAATATACAGGAATGTATAAGGGCTATAATCTTGTATCGGTGGTGGCAGAAGGCTTTTCCCCTTATGCTATTGACCCTGTGCTTACTCCCACCCTTTATAAAATGCAGCAAGAGGGCTTTAATTTCACTAATTTTTACACTCCCATTTGGGGTGTGTCCACCTCCGACGGAGAGTATACCGCCTGTACAGGTCTTATACCAAAGTCGGGCGTGTGGAGTTTTTACCGTTCTCACGAAAACTATATGCCCTTCTGTCTTGGCAACATGTTTAAAGGTATAGGGGTAAACAATACCTTTGCCTACCATAATAATACCCATTCCTACTATCATCGCGACCTTTCCCACCCTAATATGGGTTATAACTATAAGGGTATCGGTACAGGGGTTGAAAAGTATGTAAAGAATGTGTGGCCTCAGTCCGACCTTGAGATGATTTCAGGCTCGGCACAGGATTATCTTTCTACAGGCGAGCCGTTCCACGCCTACTATATGACGGTAAGCGGACATCTTGAGTATTCAAAAATAGGAAACTCTATGGCACACAAAAACTGGTCTGTCGTAAAGGACCTCGATTGCTCTCATACCCTTAAAGCCTATTATGCCTGCAATATAGAGCTTGACCGTGCTATGGAAAAGCTTCTCAGCGAGCTTAATGCCGCAGGAGTGGCAGATAAAACGGTCATTTCCATAACCCCCGACCATTATCCCTACGGACTTGAACAGGACGAGGGAGACAAATATGCAATATGGACCGAAATTCTTGGACACGCGGTAGAGCCACAGTTTGAGCTGTACGAAAGCTGCTTCCTGCTTTACTGTCAGGGAACTGAAAACCCGCCCACTATCGATAAATATTGCTATTCTGTAGATATACTTCCCACTCTGCTTAATCTTTTCGGCTTTGAGTACGATTCCCGTCTGCTTATGGGAAGCGATATTATGTCGGAAAGTGACGGACTTGTGGTGTTTAATAACCGCTCATTTATTACAGAGCTTGGAAAGTATAATTCGGTGACTCGCGAGTTTACACCCTTTGATGCATCGGTATTCCAAAGCGAGGATGAAATGAAGGAGTATGTCAGCTCGGTCAAAGCAATGGTAAACAATAAGTTCAAAATGTCCACAAAGGTACTTGAAGAGGACTATTACAGATATATCTTTAACAAATAAAGGAAAGGACTTTTAGAATGAAAATAGATACTAAGACCATCGTAAAGATAGGGATAGGCATCTTTCTGCTGTATTTGTGCATATATTATTGGCCTACCGTATCGGGACTACTTCTCACCCTGTTTGAGGCTATCGTACCTTTGCTTATCGGTTGTATTATAGCCTACATAGTAAATCTTATTATGAGCTTTTATGAAAGGCACTATTTTGTAAAAACTCAAAACAAATGGATTAAAAAAAGTCGCAGACCTGTGTGCATGCTTGGTGCAATAATCAGCCTGCTCGCTGTAATTGCCGTAATTATGATAATTGTAGTACCTCAGCTTACCTCCTGTGTAAAGCTCCTGTTTGCTAAACTACCCTCGGCTCTGGACTCGGCTGTAGATAGGCTTGAAGCGTGGAATATACTTCCCGAAGATATTATAGCAACCCTTAACTCCCTTGATTGGAATTCTATTATAAGCAAGGTTGCAGGAGCACTTACCTCGGGTATAACCAATATTGTCGGAGTAGTGGTAGGTGTAGTCACTTCGGTTATAGGCGGCTTTGTAACTGCGTTTGTGGGTGTTATGTTTGCGGTTTATCTGCTTCTCGGCAAGGATAAGCTGGGCAGACAGATAAACGGTCTTATGAGAAGATTTTTGCCCCAAAAAAGATACGATACGGTAAAATATACCGTAGGTGTAGTTAATGCGAGCTTTCGCAGATATATCGTCGGGCAGTGTACCGAGGCGGCGATTCTCGGTGTGCTTTGTGCACTGGGTATGTGGATACTTAGAATGCCCTATGCCGCAATGATTGGTGCACTTATTGCCTTTACCTCCCTTGTTCCTATTGCAGGTGCATATGCAGGAGGTATTATCGGTGCATTTATGATATTTACAGTTTCTCCCATACAGGCACTCGTTTTTGTAATATTTCTAATCATCCTGCAGCAGATAGAGGGAAATCTTATTTATCCCAAGGTGGTGGGCACCTCGGTAGGACTGCCTGCTATCTGGGTGCTTGCCGCAGTGGCTATCGGCGGCGGAGTAATGGGAGTTGCAGGTATGCTTTTGGGTGTTCCCTTGGCAGCGGCAATATATAAGATAATAAGAGATAAACTCCACGGCAAAAAAATCAACGAACAAACCGCAACAGAAGAATAAAAAGAAGGGACTTTCTCATTACCGAGAAAGTCCCTTTCGCTTATATTATCTTTCCGTTCCCATAAAGAATACGGCAAGGGTGCCTGGACCTGAATGGGAGGAGATGACCTGATCTACATAGTTTATAGTAACGCTTTTTACATTATAAAGCTCTTTGATTTTTTCGGCTGCCATTTCTGCCTCTTCGATACAGTCGCCGTGAACGATAAATATATCCTGTTCACTAAGGTCTACACCTGTTTCGCCCATACGATTTATCAAAGCATCTATGGATTTCTGTCTTCCGCGTATAGTACCTGTGCTTACGAGCTTGCCCTCGTTGCTTACGTGAAGCAGAGGCTTGATGTTAAGAATAGTGCCTACTACTGCTACCGTGCCCGAAAGACGACCGCCCCTTTTAAGGAAGAAAAGATCGTCTACCGTAAAGAGAGCTACAATGTTAAGCTTGTTGTCTTCAAGCCACTGTGCGGTTTCTTCTAAGGAGCAGCCCGCATTTCTCTTGTCTACGGCATATTTTACAAAAAGGCCCTGACCCATACTTGCCTGCAGAGTGTCGATAAGTATTATTTTGCGGTCGGGATAACTATCCTTAAGGTCCTCAATGCAATTTCTTACAACCTGACAAGAGCCTGAAAGAGCAGATGAAAAGGAAAGATATAAAACATCTTTGCCTGCGTCAAGCTCGGCTTTAAGGGCGTTTTCTACACGCTCGTAGCTCACAAGTGAGGTCTTTACGTGTTCTTTTGCACGAAGCAGATCGTAAAAAGCCTTATAATCGGTTTCTTCTCCCTCAACATAGCCAAGGTATTCGGTACCGCCTATAGAATAGGTGAGGGGTACAATCTTAACGCCGTAATCGGTTACTTGTTTATTTGTAAGGTTGCAGCAGGAATCTGATATTATTGAAAAAGACATTTTATCAACCTTTCTATCTCGTTTTCAAAACCATTATATATCGTTTACACCACAAAGTCAAGAGATTTTGCATTTAATAAAATCTTGAAAAGGGAAAAGGTATGTGGTATGATATATCAAAAAGGAGTTGACAGAATGGAAAAGTTAGAGATTGCCGCCGAGTTTGAGCGAAGCGTAAGGGATTTTCATTTGCCCCGTCATAGCGAGCTTCCCGAGCTTGATTTTTATATGGATCAGGTTATTTCTATAATGGAAAAGCATCTGTATCTTCTGTCGATAGACGGAAACTCTAAATTTATAACTCCTGCTATGATAAATAACTATGTTAAGCTTGGTCTTATTCCGCCGCCCAAGAAAAAGAGATACAGTAAAGAGCATATTTGCTATTTGTTTATTATCTGCACATTAAAGGCAGTTATTCCTATACCTGCCATAAGTCAGGTAATAAAAACTCAAATGGCTAATCGCTCTATTTTCGAGCTTTACGATATTTTCTGCGAGGCATACGAAAATATGCTTAAAGAGGCGGTGTCTGCCTCCCGAGATATACTCGAGGAAAATCCCGAACAGATAGAGGATGCCTTTGCAAAGCTTTCCCTTTTTATGGCAATAAATGCAGGAACTACTCAGCTTATTGCGGCAAGTGCTATAAAGGTTTTTGCAGATGAAGAAAATGAGGAAGAAACCGAAAAGGAAAAAACTTCAAAAAAGTAATATAATATGAAAAACCAAAAGCGACACTTCACAAAGAAGTGTCGCTTTTAATCATTGCTGAAGGTTTTTTAACCTAAATAAAAATCTGTCGCAAGCATTACGCAAAAACCTATAAGAAGGGCGAAGGTAGCACCTCGCTCGCTTCCGTGGGCATGGGTTTCGGGAATCATTTCATCGCTTATGACGTAAAGCATCGTTCCGCCTGCAAAGGCAAGGGCAAAGGGTAGTATAGCAGATGAAACCGACACCGCAAAATAGCCTACAAGCGTTCCCAGCACCTCGATAACTCCTGTGAAAAGGGCACATATAAAGGTGCGAGAGGGGGAAATGCCTGCTGCAAGCATGGGTGCGATTATAACCATTCCCTCGGGTATGTTCTGTAGGGCAATGCCGCCTGCTACCGTCAGCGCCTCAGCGGTGTTGCCTGCACCAAAGCCTACGCCTGCCGCAATTCCTTCGGGAAGATTGTGGATTGCTATAGCGGTGACAAAAAGCAGTACCTTGTTAAGACGAGCGGTGTTGTCGGGGTGATTTTCCTGATCGGCTCCCATTATTTTATGAAGATGAGGAACAAACTTATCTATAAGGTTAAGACAAAAGGCACCTGCAAATATGCCTGCTGCCGCTATGGGAAAGCCCCATTTACCTCCGTGCTCTAAGGAGGGAATTATAAGACCTATTACCGCCGCCGCAAGCATTACGCCTGCCGCAAAGGATAAAACGACATCGCTGAATTTATGTGAAATGTGCTTAAAGCTAAAACCTAAAAGCGAGCCTATTACTGTTGCCCCTCCAACACCAAGTGCAGTAAGCCATACCATATACATTAAAATCAGCTCCTTTCTTTTTATATGAATAATAGCATATTTGAAGCGGCTTGTCAAAAAGGAACAATAAAAAATCAGGTATGCGTAAACACATACCCGATTTTTTAAATTAATAGTTCTTATTCTGCTCAGACTGATTATTCTTGTTCTGATTGTTCTGGTTCTTATTCTGATTGTTGCTGGAATTGTTGTTAGAACTATTGTTATTCTGGTTTTTATTCTGATTGTTGTTCTGATTCTTATTCTGGTTGTTGTTCTGGTTTTTATTCTGGTTATTGTTCTGATTTTTGTTGTTATAATCGCTCATTTAGAATCACCCCACTTTCAAAATTATTGTTTGCAAATGGGGTGACTTTATTCGATATGAAATTATTTCATTTCGTTTGCCATTTGGTAAAATTTGAAATAAACGCCTTTTTGTTTTATAAGGTCTTCGTGATTGCCCTCTTCAACTATTCCGTCTTCGGTTAGCACCATTATTCGGTCGGAATTTCTTATGGTTGAAAGTCTGTGAGCAATGGTAATAGTGGTTCTGCCCTCAGAAAGTGCGGCAAGAGAGCGTGCAACAGCGTATTCGCTTTCATTATCGAGAGCCGAGGTTGCCTCGTCAAGGATGATAATAGGGGGATTTTTAAGAAAAACGCGAGCAATAGAAATTCTTTGCTTCTGTCCGCCTGAAAGCTTTACGCCCCGTTCGCCTACATAGGTATTATAGCCGTCGTGAAGCTCGGTTATAAATTCGTGAGCGCCTGCCTTTTTAGCGGCTTCCACAACCTCCTCCATAGTGGCATCGGGTTTTCCGTAAGCAATGTTTTCAAATACCGTGCCCGAAAAGAGATATACCTCCTGCTGAACCATACCTATGCTGCTTCTAAGGCTTTTTAGGGTGTACTGTTTAATGTTTTTGCCGTCAAGCAAAATTTCACCCTCGCTTACATCGTAAAAACGGGGAATAAGATTGCAAAGGGTGGTTTTTCCGCCGCCTGAGGGTCCTACAAAGGCAACCTTTTCTCCCGAACGTATCTTAAGGTGTAGGTTTTTAAAGACCTGATTGTGGTCGTCGGGATATTCAAAGGAAACGTTTTTAAATTCAATAATACCCTGTGGGTCGGAGAGCTCGACAGCATCGGGCTCGTCAAATATTTCAATATCGGCATCCATTATCTGCAAAAAGCGTTCTATTCCCGTCATACCGCGTTGAAACTGCTCGGCGAATTCTATAATTCGGCGAACGGTAGCAATAAAGGTGGTAACATAAAGCAGATATGCAACAAGGTCACCGGGGGTAATTGCTCCGCCTATCATAAACAGACTTCCTGCAATTACCGTAACCGCATACATAATTCCGTCGAACAGTCGGGTGGTGGTTTGAAAAGAGCCCATATACTTGTACGAGCGTTTTTTAATAGAAAAGAATTTGATATTGTCCTTTTCAAATTTATTTTGTTCGACACCCTCGTTGGTAAATGCCTTTACTACCTTTTGACCGAGCAGAGAATCCTCTATTCGTGCATTAAGCTCGCCTATCTGATTACGCTGCTCGCGGAAGGTCTCTCTCATTTTTTTGTTAATACTGCGGCAGATAAGTATCATTATAGGTATGATAACAAAGATGATAAGGGTAAGTGTAACATTGATGTTGAGAAGTATAATAAATGAGACGATACCCTTTATTCCCGCTATAAAGAATTCCTCGGGGCAGTGGTGGGAAAACTCTGTAACGTCAAAAAGATCGCTTGTGATGCGTCCCATTATTTGACCTACCTTGGTGTTGTTAAAGTAGGTGTTAGAGAGCTTATGGAGATGTGCGTAGGCATCTCTTCGCATATCGGTCTCTATCTTGGTGCCCATAACGTGACCGATATATGCCATATAATAGTAGGCGGCGGCATCTATTATCCTAAGTATAAAATAAAGTATGCCCACCCTAAGTATATATTGCACCGTAAGGGTCGCCATATCACTTATGCCTGCATTGGTAATTTCTTTCATAATAAGGGGTAGAATTATTTCGCATATAGTGGTAAGCGAAGCACAAAAAAGGTCAAAAATAAGGGTAGGTATGTACTTTTTATAGTAGGGCATAAATCTTTTCATCAGTTCGCCCGATTTATACTTTTTATCGTTTGACATTATATCACCTCTTGAACGGAATAATTATATATCTAAATCAAGATAAAAGCAAGGGTTAAGAAAGAGCTTACCCTTGCTTTTATATTTACTGATGGTCTTCTTCTATCATTATAAGTCGGTTGTATTTGGCTACCCGTTCGCTGCGGCAGGGAGCCCCTGTTTTTATCTGACCTGCCGAAACACCTACTGCAAGGTCGGCAATGAAGCTGTCCTCGGTATCGCCCGAGCGGTGGGAAATAACGGTTGTATAGCCCTTTTCTTGTGCCAGCTTAATAACCTTTAGTGTTTCGGAAAGGGTGCCTATTTGGTTAGGCTTTATGAGAATAGAGTTTGCAGCCCCTGCTTCAATGCCCTTTTCAAGCCTTTTAAAGTTTGTTACAAAAAGGTCGTCGCCAACAAGCTGTATTTTATCACCCAACTGTTTTGTCAGTTTTGCAAAATTTTCAAAGTCATTTTCGCCTATTCCGTCCTCGATAGATACTATTGGATATTTCTCACAAAGCTCCTTCCATAAGGAGATAAGCTCGTCCCCGTCAAGCTTTTTATCCCGTTTCGGCATACGGTAAATGCCGTTTTCCTGATACCACTCGCTTGTGGCGGCATCAAGACAGATCTTTACCTTTTCGGTGCCATATCCCGATTTGACTATTGCCTCGCACAGAAGCTCCAAAGCCTCTTCGTCGCCCTTAAGGTCGGGGGCAAATCCGCCCTCGTCACCAATGGCGGTAGATTTCCCCGCTTTTGATAGGATGCCTTTAAGGGTGTGGTATATATCTACACACATCTCCATTCCTGCCTTAAAGGAGGAGGGGGAAACAGGCTGTATCATAAATTCCTGAATGTCTACATTGTTAGAGGCGTGAGCACCGCCGTTTAGTATATTCATCATAGGTCGGGGCATAAGAAACTTTTCGCTTTCTCCCAAAAGCCAGCGGTAAAGAGGAAGTTGTCTTTCGTTTGCCGAGGCTTTCGCCGCCGCTATAGATACGCCGAGAATAGCATTTGCACCAAGTCTTGATTTGTTTTCGGTGCCGTCAAGCTCCAGCATAATACCGTCTATTTCGTCGGTGTTTTCGCTGTCGTGCCCCATAATTGCAGGTGAAATCAGGGAGTTTATGTGCTCAACAGCCTTCTTTACTCCCTTTCCCGAAAGACGGTTGCCCCCGTCTCTAAGCTCGTGGGCTTCAAACCTTCCTGTGCTTGCTCCCGAGGGAACGGTGGCAAAGCCCTCGCCGCCCTTTTCGGTGAAAAGCTTTACCCCTACTGTGGGATTGCCTCTCGAATCATACAGCTCACATGCCTTTATTTTAACGATTTTACTCATAAACATCACTCCGTATTTGTTAGTAATGTTATTTTTGCCCTAAAATTCCAATTTATTTATGTAATAAAAAACTCTTTCGTTTTTGTTTGCCTTATGATATAATGTATAATGTATATTTATGTAAAAAACTACGGAGGGCTAAACTGTGCCTGATTTTAACGAAAAAGAACAAGGAAACAATATAATTGCAGGACGTAATCCCGTAATAGAGGCTTTAAAGTCTGGCAGAGAGATCGACCGTCTGCTTGTTGCCCACGGACAGACAGGTGGGTGGGTAGCCCCGATTATTGCAAAGTGTGCCGAAAGAGGAATTCTTATCAAAGAGGTTTCTCAGGCCAAGCTCGACTATATGACGGGAGGGGCAAACCATCAGGGTGTTGCCGTTATGATAGCCACCCAAAGCTACTGCGAGGTTTCCGATATACTCAGCTACGCAAAAGAAAAGGACGAAAAGCCCTTTATAATAATCTGTGACGAAATTGAAGACCCCCATAATCTCGGTGCAATTATCCGTACAGCCGAGGCGGCAGGAGCTCATGGTATAATTATCCCCAAGCGTAGAAGTGCCAGCCTTAATGTGACGGTTGCTAAAGCCGCCAGCGGAGCACTGGAGTATATGCGTGTAGCACGTGTTACAAATATTGCAAACGAAATAGACAAGCTGAAAGAAGAGGGTGTATGGGTGTTTGGTGCCGATATGGACGGTGACGATTATACACTTACCGATTTTGACTGTCCCTGTGCTATAGTTATAGGTAATGAGGGTAAGGGCATCGGCAGACTTGTTGCAAGCAAATGCGACGGAATCATCAGCCTGCCTATGCTTGGCAAGATAAATTCACTTAATGCTTCTGTTGCGGCAGGCATACTTATGTATGCCGTGGTAAAAAGCCGCACAGGTAAATAATCATTTATTCTATATACGAGAGGTGAGAGCATGAGCCTTTTTCATGGCAAAAAGCTTTCTGAAGAAGAAAATACCGACGATTTTGCTACAATGCTGCTTCCGTTTCTAAACGAGGATAGCGATAATAGCAAATCGGATGAAAAGCCCGTGGCAGACAAGCCGAAGAGCGAGGCCTTTAAAGCTGTGCCCCAAAGCCGCGAAAGCAGTGCAAAAAAAGCAACTTCGCCCGAAACAATACTTACAAACATCGGTAGCATTGACCCTCTGCAGGCACTAAAAAATACTGTCAAACAGACGGTAGAGGAGGGTAAAACGGAAGAGGCAAACAGTAGCGAGCCCACGCAGGACAGCAAAGCAAAGGCGGTCGATGAAAAAAATCTCCAAAAAACTGCTGCGGCTGCAAATCCGCCTACTGTGATTAAGGGTGCTGAAAGAAGAAAGAAACGTACCAGCAGCTTGCTTGCCAAGTGTATGCCGTATATATACGATCTTCACCCCTATAATTATGCAGAAGAAAAGCCTGATTATACCCTTGAAAGCGTTGTAGATATTATAGAGTCGGCTGAAAAGCGTGAGGATGAGAAGATTGCACGAATGTATAACCTTAAAACAGCCGATATTCAGCGTATTGGAGCAGACGGAGCTGAAGCTCAGCCGCCCGAAGTCCCAGAGGAAAAGCCCAAGCTTCGCGTACAGGAAACCTCTATCAAAAAGCCGCTTAAAATCGGTGATGTATCGCGCTCGTCGGCAAAAATGTTCGATACAGTTTCCATTCCGAAGGTATCCACCACTCTTTTTGATGATTTTTCGGGCAGACGCACCGATGTTTCGGGAGAGGAAAACATAACTACACCCTATTCTGCACAGGGTGGAATGGATTCGGCAGAAGAGGGACACACCCGCATTATTCCCGATTTAAAGCCCGAAACCGAAGTCAATGAATTGTATGAAGATATTCTAAGTCATACCAGACCTGTAAATGTCGTGGACATATCTTCCTCTTCGGGTAAAAAAGCCCCTGTAAAGGTAAGCGGTATTTCGGAAGAAGAGCCCGAGATAGATGTAGACGAGTTTAAGGGCGAACAGGATATAACCCGTGTTGGAAGTATGCTTAAACGGGATGTTTTTGCCTCTCGTTTAAGATTTATGATAACCCTTTTCCTTACAGCGGTGGCTACCGCTATACACATCCCCACAATAAAAGCAGACATTGACCCGATGGTGCTTGGTGTGGTAGCTCTTTTCACATTCGGTTTTGCGGTGATTGTAAACCTTAATATTTTCTTAGGCTTTAAGGGTGCTTTTACAAGACAAAGCAAAATTGAGCTGCCCCTTGCTCTTGCAACAAGCCTTATGGTGGTATATTTCGTTTACAGCATAATTATGGGTAGCTATCCCTACGAGCCGATAATATTACCGCTTATTTCCTTGCTGGCATATAACTGGTGTGTCTACCGAAAGGCTACGGCAATTTTCGGCAACTTTAAACTTGTGGCATCCCGAAGAAGCAAAAAGGCAGTGGCACTTATCGATGATGCTACGGTAACGTCGGCAATGGCACGCTCGATAATTTCGGGAGAAATACTTGCCGCTGGAGAACAGGAAACCGATGAAATAGACGATTTCCTTAAAAATACGCTCAGCGATAGTCCTTTTTCAGGAAAGCTTAATGTCTTTGCGGCAGTAGCTCTTGTAGCCTCCGCGTTTATAGGACTTGCGGTGGGTGTGAGCTTCGCCTCCTTTTCAAGTGGAATATTGGCGGCAGCAACCGTTTTATGCCTTGGTGCGGCACCCTCAATGTTTATTGCGGATATGCTTCCTTTTGCAGGGCTTTCCGATAGACTTTACCGCGAAAGAGCGGCGGTGTGCAGCAAATATTCTGCCGAGAAAATAGAACAGATAAATGCCGCAGTAATTTCATCATCAGAGCTTTTTCCGAAGGGATGCATAAAGCTTTACAATATGACTCCGCTTAGTGCAAATCCTTTAGACGAAACTATTGTTTTAGCTGCGGCGGTAGCCGATGTGGCAGGAAGCCCTCTTTTCCCGATGTTTAAAAAGATTCTTACCGACGACACCCTTCTGCCCGAGGCAGATTCTGTAAAATACGAAGAAAGTCTGGGCATTTCAGGTTGGGTAGGAAACAATCATATTATGATAGGTAACCGTTCTCTTATGCAGGCACACGGTGTGCGTGTTCCCGAGTTGGAGGTTGACCGAAAAATACTCCATAAGGGCTTTTTTCCCGTTTATATAGCCTGTGACCAACGAGCCTGTGCACTTTTGGTGGTAGGATATTCTGTTGATAGAGAGATTGGTACAGAAATCGGCAGGCTTAACGACCGCGGAGTTACTTTGCTTGTGAAAAACTGCGACCCCAACATTACAGAGCAGATGCTTTGCGATTATTATTCCCTCTATCCCGACCTTGTAAAAATTCTCGACCATAACGGTGTGGATAAATACCAAGGCGTTACCGAGCAGAGTCATAGCGTTTCTGCTCACGGCTTCCATAGAGGTGACATTAAAAGCTTCCTTTCGATACTTACGGGCAGTATGAAGCTGCGTGTACTTTCGAACGTGCTCTGTATTATTCATATTCTTGCAAGCGTAGTTATCTGGCTGCTTTTTGCTGGAATGTCACTGGGAGGCACTATGACCCTTATGGGGGCAGGAATATGTGCCCTCTGTGAGGTTGTCAGCATAGTTGTTTGTTTAACGGCATATTTTGTGGGCAAATGATAGATTGTCGGCTCACTTTAGTTAATCGTAGGTGATTTTTATCTTACAAAGAATTAAAAATTTGTGGAAGAGTCCCGAAAATTTAATATATCTTGCCTTTATAAGCGTGTTTTTGCATTTCGTTATGACGGCAATAATCGCTTTGTCTATAGGGGTATATCTGCTTATTAACAGAAAAACCTGCAAGCAGGTATTCTCCTTTGGCGGAAAAGGCTTTTTTATAGCTTTTACGGTCTATACCATACTTATAGCCCTTTATTATAAGAATTTTATCGGTGTGGCGGTTGCCTGCGGATTTTATCTTATAATAGTGATAAGCTATTATGTCAGAAGTGCGGTTTCTCAAAAGGTTTTTGAGAGGTGTCTTGACATATGCTGTTATGCAGCTGTACCGCTGGGAGTAGCCACCATAGTAGAAAAGCTGCTTAATTCCCAGATATCCGATTACAGCTGCAAGCTGTGGTTCTTTAACGAAAACTATTTTTGCTCTGTTTTAGCCGCAGTTGTGCTTATATGTGCATATAATGCCACATCTCACAAGGGTCCTGTGCTTAAATATTATATTTGTGCCGCTTTTGGCGGAGTTGCAATGTATTTAGGCGAAAGTATGTTTGCTATAGTAGAGCTTTTTGTAGGGCTTTGCGTGCTTTTGATTTTAAAAAGAAAGCATTTAGTGCTTGCAATGTTCCTTATGGCTGTAGTAGTTTGTCTGATTATACTTTATGCCGTGCCTGATATATTCCCACGGCTTAGCGAAGCAAACATCACTACAGAGCGTCGCATACGCATATGGGACGAGGCAATGGTATTTATTAAGGAAAATCCGCTGTTTGGCAGAGGCTTTTTAAGTTATTATCAATATGCAACACAAAATCCCGATATGTATCAGACCGCCCACGCTCATAACTTTGCCATAGAATTTCTGCTTAGCTTTGGAATAATCGGAACAACCTTATTAGTGCTCTTCTTGTGGTCATATTACCGCAAGGTAGCAGAGTGTAAAGAGCTACTAAGAGAAAACTGTGCAACCACACTTATTCTCACTATATCGGCGGCAGTTATCATCCATATGACCACCGATATGACCGTTATGTGGATTCAGACGGGTCTTCTTTACGGACTTATACTCGGCGGCGTAGGAATAGATGAAAAGGCTTTGAACAAACGAATAATAGCCTGTGCCGGACTGGGCGGACGTTCCGACAAAAATATTAATGAAAAAAACAATCCTCACGAAAAAAGGAATGATATAAATGGATAATAAAAAGTTTTATATTACAACGGCGATAGCTTATGCATCAAGTAAGCCCCATATCGGCAACGCATATGACATTGTGCTTGCAGATATGATAGCACGCTATAAGCGTATGAAGGGCTTTGATGTGTTCTTTATGACAGGCTCTGACGAGCACGGCCAAAAGATTGAAGAAAAGGCAAAGTCAGCAGGAATTACCCCTAAAGAATACGTGGATAATGCCGCCGCACAGATAAAATCTGTTTGGGATAGTATGAATACTACCTACGACAAGTTTATTCGCACTACCGATGCCGACCACGAGGCGGCTGTTTCGGCTATCTTCAAAAAGCTGTACGAGCAGGGTGATATTTATAAAAGTGAGTATGAGGGAAAATACTGTGTGCCTTGCGAGTCTTTCTTTACCCCCAGTCAGCTTGTTGACGGTAAGTGCCCCGACTGCGGCAGAGAGGTAAGCGACGCTAAGGAAGAGGCTTATTTCCTAAAGCTTGGCAAATATCAGGACAGACTTATGAAGCACATCGAAGAAAATCCTGATTTCATCCAGCCCGAATCCCGTAAAAACGAGATGATAAATAATTTCTTAAAGCCGGGACTTACCGACCTGTGCGTATCAAGAAGTTCATTTAAGTGGGGCGTTCCTGTAGAATTTGATAACAGGCATGTTATTTATGTATGGATAGATGCACTTTCCAACTATGCTACGGGTATTGGCTATCATCCCGATGGCTCCACAGAGCAGTATAAGAAATATTGGCCTGCCGACCTTCACGTTATCGGTAAGGATATTGTCCGTTTCCACACCATTTATTGGCCTATTATCCTCATGGCTTTAGGCGAGCCGTTACCTAAACAGGTCTTAGGTCATCCTTGGGTGCTTGTGGGCGAGGACAAAATGAGCAAATCAAAGGGCAATACTATCTATGCCGACGAGCTTGCAAACCGCTTCGGTACAGATGCTGTAAGATACTATCTCCTTAGTGAGGTATCCTTTGTTAACGACGGCTCTATCACCTACGAAAGCTTTATAAATAAGTTTAATACAGAGCTTGCAAATACCTACGGCAACCTTGTTAACCGTACTGTTGCGATGACAAACAAGTATTTTGGTGGTACTGTTTCCTATAAAAAGTTTGAAAACGAGTGTGATACCGACCTGCTTGCCACAGTAAAAAGCTGTGTTGCAGACTATGAAAAGGCAATGGACAGCTATCATAATGCAGATGCCTGCAATGCGGTCTTAGAGCTTGCTAAGCGCTGCAATAAATATATCGACGAAACTATGCCTTGGGCACTTGCTAAGGACGAAGCACAAAAGGATTACCTTGAGGCAGTTCTTTTTAACCTCTTAGAGTGCATACGCATCATTTCCGTACTTCTTGCCCCCATCATCCCCGAAGCGGCTGAAAAGATTGCCGCCCAGATAGGCAACAGCCGTAAGGAAACCGAGTTTACAGAGGGCAGCTATACCGTAGGGGAGGCAACACCCCTTTTCGCCCGTCTCGACACCGAAAAGGTGCTTGCTGAAATAGCCGCCGAGGCCGAGGCTAAGGCAAAAGCTGCCGAAAAGGCTGAAAATGTTGCTACTATGGCAGAGATTTCTATTGAAGATTTCTGCAAGGTAGAGCTTAAAGCCGCCCTTATAAAGGACTGCGAGCCTGTTAAAAAGGCTAAAAAGCTTTTAAAGCTTACCCTTGATGACGGTAGCGGTAAGGACCGCATCGTTGCCTCGGGAATTGCAAAATATTATAAGCCCGAAGAGCTTATAGGAAAGACCGTAATAGTTGTATCAAACCTTAAGCCAGCTACCCTTTGCGGTGTAGAGAGCTGTGGAATGATACTTGCCGCCGAGAAGAGCGAGAATGATGTTAAGGTAGTATTCCTTGACTCGGTTCCCGCAGGCTCGAAGATAAGATAATTATGTACCCTATACCAAACTATTCTGCCCCTTTAGGCAGTATTATAGACTCCCACGCCCACTATAATGACGAGCGTTTTGAGGGCTTTCGCGATGAACTGCTTCTCAAAATGAAAGAGATGGGTGTAAAAAAAATTATTAACTGCGGCACAGACTATGAAAGGATAGAGCAGGTGCTTGAAATCGGCAGAAAATACGATTTTTGTTACACCGCCATAGGCTTTCATCCAAGTCATGTGCCCGACGATTGGGATATAGACTATGACCGTCTTGACCGCGTCATAAAAACCGAGGATAAGATAATCGCCGTAGGTGAAACAGGTCTTGATTATTTTCTCCGCCCCGATAATAAGGAGCGTCAGCAGGAGGCCTTTCACGCCCATTTAGAGTTAGCAGAGGCAAATAATCTGCCTGTTATAATTCACGACCGTGATGCCCACGCAGACAGTATGGAAATACTTAAAGCCCACAAGCCTAAGGGTGTGGTACATTGCTTTTCGGGCAGTGTAGAAATGGCAAAAGAGGTCGTAAAAATGGGAATGTACATCGGAATAGGCGGAGTGCTCACCTTTAAAAACGGCAGAGTTTTAAAAGAGGTAGCCGCAGAAATACCTTTAGAGCGTATCCTGCTCGAAACAGATGCACCCTATATGGCACCCGAACCATTCAGAGGCAAAACCAATCATTCGGGACTTATAATCTATGTTGCACAGCAGCTGGCGGAAATAAAAAATATTTCTGTGGCAGAGGTTTTAGAGGTCACCTCTAAAAATACCGAAGAATTATTTAATATTTAGGAGGGAATTTTTTGACCCCCACATTATATCTTGTTATTCCTTGCTACAATGAGGAAGAGGTGCTGCCTGTTACAGCACCCGTCTTTGCGGGAAAAATCCGAGACCTTATCGCTGCGGAGGAAATATCCGACAATAGCCGTGTGCTTTTTGTGAACGACGGCAGTAAGGATAAAACCTGGAGTATTATTGAGGCGCTTTCAAAAGAGGATAAGCATTTTAAGGGCATATCCTTAAGTCGAAATATGGGTCATCAGAACGCTCTGCTTGCAGGACTTATGGAGGCAAAGGAGCATTGCGATGTTACGGTCAGCATAGACTGCGACGGACAGGACGATATAAATGCCGTGGATAAGATGCTCGCAGCGTATAAAGAGGGAAATGAAATCGTTTACGGTGTTCGCGATTCCCGTGAAACCGATACTTTTTTTAAGCGGAATTCGGCACAGCTTTTCTATAAGCTTTTAAATAAACTTGGGGCAGATACGGTATATAACCATGCAGATTATCGTCTTATGTCCTCAAAAGTACTTGATGAGCTGGAAAAGTTTAAAGAGGTAAATATTTATCTTCGCGGAATGGTGCCAATGGTGGGATTCTCTTCTACCAGCGTTTATTACGACCGTACCGAGCGTGTTGCAGGAAAAAGCCATTATTCCATAAAGAAGATGCTGAAGCTTGCCTTTAACGGAATAACCAGCCTTTCCACAAAACCTATTCACCTTATTACTCTTTTTGGTTTTTTTGTGATGCTTCTAAGTGTTGTCGGCATAGTCTGGTCGGTAATATCCTATTTTATGAGCTCTACCGTTGCAGGCTGGGCATCCTTGGTGGCCATAATCTGCTTCTTTGGCGGAGCACAGATACTTTGTATAGGTGTTATAGGCGAGTACATCGGAAAAATGTATATGGAAACCAAGGGAAGACCGAGGTATATAATAAGCGAAAGAACAGATAAACAGGGCTAAAAACCCTGTTTTTTCTTTATGTACAAAATTGTTGACTTAAAAAGGTAAATATTATATAATAAAACATTATATTGGATAATTATGTTCAAATAAAGTTTTACGAGGTGTAAATAATGCATTGGTCAGAAGAAATTGCACAAAAAATCATTGAAAGAAACCCCGAAAAGGCCGAGTATGTCTGTGCGGCAGGTATATCGCCTTCGGGTTCTATCCATATCGGTAACTTCCGCGATATAGCAACAAGCTATTTTGTGGTTAAGGCTCTTCGCAAAATGGGTAAAAAGGCAAGACTCCTTTTCTCTTGGGACGAGTTCGACCGTCTTCGTAAGGTGCCTGTAAATGTTGACGCCATTACAGAGGGCTTCGATAAATATATAGGTCGTCCCTATGTAGATGCACCCGACCCGTTCGGATGCCATGAATCCTATGCAAAGCATTTTCAGAACGAGTTCGAGGCTTCTATTAAGAAGTTTGGAATCGAAATGGACTACCGCTATCAGGCAGAGCAGTACAGAAGCGGAAGATATTCTAAATATGTTATCCACGCTTTAAAACACCGTGAAGAAATTTTCGACATTCTTGATTCTTTCCGCACACAGGATGCCACTGAGGACGAGCGTAAGAACTACTACCCCGTAGGCATTTATTGCTCTAAGTGCGGCAAGGATACAACCAAGATAGTAAAGCTTTCGGATGATTGCATAAATGCAGAGTATACCTGCGAGTGCGGTCACCACGGCAGCTTTGATTTCGAGCACGACTTTAACTGCAAGCTTGCCTGGAAGATTGACTGGCCTATGCGTTGGATGGTAGAGGGTGTTGACTTCGAGCCGGGCGGAAAGGACCATGCTTCTCCCACAGGCTCCTATCAGACAAGCCGTATAATCGCAAAGAAAATCTTTGATTATGAGGCACCCCTTTTCCAAGGCTATGAGTTTATAGGAATCAAGGGAACAACAGGTAAAATGTCGGGCTCTTCGGGACTTAACCTTACTCCCGATACCCTGCTGAAGCTTTACGACCCCGAGATAATTCTCTGGCTCTATTCCAAGACCGAGCCTACCAAGGCATTTAACTTCTGCTTTGATGATGAGATACTTCGTCAGTATTTCGAGTTCGACCGTATGATGAATGCCTTTGTTACAGGCAAAGCAGACGAGCATATCAGCTCTATTATGGAGGGTGCTCTTATTGAGGGTAGAACCGCTGAAACGGTATCTATGCAGCTGCTTGTGTCATTAGGCTCTATAGTAGATTTCAATGTACCTATGCTTGAAACCGTTTTCGAGAAGATAGGCACACCTTATAAGTATGAAGAATTTAAGGAAAGACTTGACCGTGCTAAGTTTTGGTTGGAGCAGTGCTCACCCGAAAGTGTAAACAAGCTTCGCGAAACCCGCAATTTCGAGGTTTATGAGGAGCTTGACGAGCAGGAAAAGAAGGCTATCAAAATGCTGTTCGAGTATCTCTCTACCGACGGCTACACCCTTGACGACCTCAACTCTGAGCTTTACGCTATTCCTAAGCGTATCTACGGCGAGGATATGGACCAAAAGGCTCTTAAAGCAATTCAGGGCAAGTTCTTCAAGAATGTTTATAAGCTTCTTATTGATAAGGAGCAGGGTCCCCGTCTTTACCTCTTCCTCTTTGCGGTGGAAAAAGAGCGTTATGTAAAGCTGCTTGATTTCTCCTATGCTCAGACCGAGGAGGAAAAGGAGCTTGATGCTAAGGCAGCAGCGTTAGCCGCCGAAGCTCAAAGGGCAGAGGAAAAGAAAGCAGAGCCCATTAAAGAGCAGATATCTATCGACGAGTTTGACAAGGTAGATATGCGTGTTTGCAAAATTTTAAAGGCAGAGGAGATTAAGAAATCTCATTCCTGCTTAAAGCTTACCCTTGATGACGGACTTGAGGGCAGAGTTATCGTTTCTTCCATTAAAAATGAGTATAAGCCTGAAGAACTTGTGGGTAAAAAGATAATTGTTATAGCTAACCTTAAGCCCGCTAAATTCTCAGGTGTTCAGAGTAACGGTATGCTCATCGCCGCATCTGCAGAAGAGTGCGGATGTAAAGTCATTTTCGTGGACGATTCGGTTCCTACAGGAACAGCTATTCACTAATAGGGAGGTTAAAAAATGTTTAACGGAGAAGTTTTAGCATTTATAGTTTACTTTCTCGTTGTTCTCGGAATAGGATTTTTCTTCTTTTTCCGCTCAAAGGGCGGTGGTGCAAAGGATTATTTCTTAGGCGGCCGTTCTATGGGTCCTTGGGTAACCGCTCTTTCTGCACAGGCGTCTGATATGTCGGCTTGGCTTTTAATGGGTCTTCCGGGAAGCATTCTGGCATTCGGGTTCGGTGAGATATGGATAGGTATAGGCCTTGCTTTAGGTACTGCCGCTAACTGGATATTCGTTGCGAAGCGTCTGCGACGTTTCTCGCGTGCCGCTAACGATTCTATTACTCTTCCTCAGTATTTAAGCAACCGTTTCGGCGGAAATAAGGGTGCCCTTCAAATGATTTCCGCAATCATTTTCCTTATCTGCTTTACGGTTTATGTTGCCTCTGCCTTTGTTGCAGGAACTAAGGTTTTCGTAACCGTTTTCCCAGGTCTTGAAAAGAATGTTGCAATGCTTATATTTGCCGCTATAATTTTGGTATACACCTTTTTAGGCGGATTTAAAGCGGTTTGCTGGACCGACTTTTTCCAGGGCCTTTTGATGCTGGTAGCCTTACTTGCTATTCCGATAATCGCCACTATGTCGGGCGAGGCTGACCCTGCTGCTTTAACTCAGGTGGTTGTAGACAGCGAGGGCGTAGCTCATGGCTTCGGCACAAGTCTTTTTGCCTCCGACTGGAGAGATATTGTTTCGGGCCTTGCGTGGGGTCTTGGCTACTTTGGTATGCCCCACATTCTCGTTCGCTTTATGTCTATCCGTAAGGCAAGAGAAATTAATAAAGCCGCAACGATTGCTATAATCTGGGTTGTTATTGCCCTTGCTGCTGTTGTAGTTATGGCAATACTTGGAAGAATGATTATGGGCGAACAGCTTATAATGCAGGGTGCGTCCGATACCGTATTTATCGCATTTGCCCGTAAATACTTCCCATCATTCCTTGCAGGACTGCTTATGTCGGCTATTATTGCCGCATCTATGTCCACCGCCGACAGTCAGCTACTTGTTGCCTCATCCTCCTTCACCTCTGATATTTACAAGCCCTTTATGCGTAAAAAGGCTACCGATAAAGAGGTTATGTGGATAGGAAGACTTGTGGTTGTTATTGTTGCTATCGTTGCTTATTTCATAGCAAGCAGTAAGGCAGAGGGTGCACAGGCTATTATGAACCTTGTTGAAAATGCTTGGGCAGGCTTTGGCTCGGCATTCGGCCCCGTTGTTATCCTTTCGGTATTCTGGAAACGCTTTACATATAAAGGTGCAGTCGCAGGTGTAGTAGGCGGTGCTCTTGTGGATGTTGTCTGGCTGGCAAGCGGACTTTCGGTTTCTACAGGAATTTACGAGCTTGTACCGGGTTTTGCCGCAGGTCTTATATGTGCAGTGGTTACAACACTTCTTACAAAGAAGCCCGACGGTATTGTAGAAGCTATTTTCGAAACAGCTACCAATCCCGAGCTTGATGATTAATTAAACAAAAGGATGATTAAAACCTCGATGAAGTTCATCGAGGTTTTTCTTATGTTTATTGAATAGAACCTAAACCCTCTTTACAACAAAAAGGAAATATAAGTGATATTCTTTGCTGTGCAAAGAGTGATATTTTCACTTTGTGAAAGTGATATTAATCCCTTCTGTAGTAGTGGTATTTTATTCGCCGCAAAAACTGTCCGCAGGACAATACCACTATGCGAAAGCATAATACAACTGCGAAGCAATAGAACTCGCCTTTGGTGAATAAAACTGCGAGACTTCTCTAAGGGAAGTCTCGCAACGCATCGGTTTTTTTATATCAGTCTTTTCGGCTGCATTTTTCGGCATCAATGGCTAGTACGAGCATTAGGGCGGGCAGTGCATCCTTCGGGTCTATAATATCTATAGTGTAGGTGTCGGTCCAGTTCCATAGCTCCTTGGAAATTGAGGCTACAGTGTCCCCCAAGGCATCTGTAATAAAGTAATCCCACTCAAACCAGTCACCGTTTATCTGCCAACCGCTGTAATCAATATTAAAACGGGGCTTAAAAAACGAAAACTCCTTGCATATACAGCCCTTATACTCGCCGTTTATGTACATCTCAAACTTGGGAAGAAAGGTGAGTATTCTTTCCTTTATGTAGCCAACCTCTTGACCGAATGCATCGTAAATACGAAGCAGATGACCCCAAGCAAGCTCACCCTTGACGGTGTAAACAGTGTTTCCTGCCTCGTCATAAATATCGTAGCTGTCAAACCAAGAGAAAAATTTTTGCTTAAATAATAATTTCATAACAAGCCCCCTTATTGAAACTATATTCATTATAGCACAAAACAGGTAAAGGATGTCAATTATTTATGAAAACAGTTGACAAATAATGCCATATAGGCGTATACTAATGATAGTATTTTTTTATTTGTTTTAGGAGGAAAATGAAATGAAAAAATTAAGTATTTTAGTAGCACTTATCCTTTGCGTTACCATCGGCGGCGTATATGCTACATGGATGTATCCAGGAAACGATATTACACAAGTAATTCAGCCTGTTTCAAATGTTATGGCAG
This sequence comes from Acutalibacteraceae bacterium, assembly GCA_045603945.1. Classification (GTDB taxonomy): domain Bacteria; phylum Bacillota; class Clostridia; order Oscillospirales; family Acutalibacteraceae; genus SFWF01. The sequence continues at coordinate 27,369 of JAZUNC010000118.1, forward strand.
AGGCAGATTTCACCGGTTCTTTTGGTACATATCATACCGATTCGAACACCCTTAGAGTTGTAGTTGATCAGGAAAGCTCCACTTCTTTTAAGGCTGTTCTTAAATATGAAGGTGAAATGGTGGTTAAATTCACACCTCATGCAAACATTTCTGATGCTCAGAGAGATGCTGCCTTAGGTGCAACAGTTTCTGTTACAGGTTCCGACCTTCCAACTGCAAAGTATGCTGATAAACAGATCTGGAACTTAGCCGACACTACAATCACCCTTGATGATAGCAGATGGGAGCTTTCTGACGATCAAACATATTACACCTGCAAGATCGCTTGCTCTGAGCTTACTAACATCATCACATTAGCAAATGATTTTGTGATCCCCACAATAGATGATTATAATCAGTTCCAGCAGGCTCAAAAGTTAGCAGTATTTAGAATTAAACTTACTGCAAAAGCACTCAGCTAAGGTTAGTATTAGAGCTTAAATTAGCCCACTGAAAATATGGTAAAAATATCCCAAGATTATTCTTGGGATATTTTTAGGAGAATTAAAATGTCTGATTATGAAGTTTATGTATTCTTCTTGTGCCTTGTTGTTTTTGTTTCTCTGACAGCACTTTTCTCGGTTATGCTGCACGTTTTGTTAAAACAGGGATACAAAGCGATAAAGCACGGACTGGAAGATGATAGAATTAAAACTGAATATATAAAGGAAAAGCAACGCAAGGCTTTGCCGGAAATTATTTTTAAGGTTCTTTCAGCTTTTCTTTTTGTGGTAGTAATTTTAATGCTTCTTTTTTCGGCAACTATTCAGTTTTCCGGCGACGAAGTTAAAGGGGAAATACCACATGCAAAGATCGTTATGTCTAATTCTATGGCTGTAAAAAGAGAGTCTAATGCTTATCTTAAAGATAACGACCTTAACGATCAATTCGATATGTTCGATATTGTGTTAACCCATAAACTTCCTGGTGAATTCGACCTTAAACTTTATGACATTGTTGTTTATGAGTATGAGGACACGATGATTATTCACAGAATAATAGGCATTGAGGAGCCAAACGAAAGGCATCCTGATTGTAGGCATTTTATTCTAAGAGGCGATTCTTCGAAATATTCAGATGAAATTCCGGTTTATTACAGTCAGATGAAAGCGATTTATAAAGGCGAGAGAATCCGCTTTGTTGGAAGCTTCATTGCTTTCTTGCAGTCGCCAGCAGGCTATCTGTGTATTTTACTCATCCTGTTTGCTGTTTTCGCCACACCGATAGCTGAGAAAAAACTATGGAAAGCCAAACTTGAAAGGCTTAAAGAGATAGGCTTTATTGCCGAAGAAGAGTCGGCTTAGGACAGTATAAACTAAGAAATGACAGAGAAAAAATGAAGAAAAATTATATATCAACACTTCTTATTTTGCTGATATTAGTTGTTGTGCTTACGATTTCGGGTGTGAGTGCCAAATGGGTGTATCTCGGCTATCCGGCAGAGACTGACAATTCCATCACTAACACTACCGTAGCTTTTAAATACGGTACTATGTATATAACTGAGGTCAAAAATTCTGGCGGAAGTTATCAAAAGGCAGAACCCACTAAAATTGCCGATCTTGACATAAGTACCGATATTAAACTTAATGCTAACGCTTCGTCAACAGCGGTCATCGAAGTTACTTTTTATAACAATACTGATGTAAGTTATTACTATAACGAGGCAGAAACCGTGTCGCATGATAATGACCGTATAATTTATACAGTCAGCGGAATTAAACAAAAGGATGAAATTCCTTCAAAAACCTTCAAGACAATTTATCTTACATATACCTATGGTTCCAATAATATTTCAAACAGCGATCTTGTATCCACAATACATTTTAGTTTTGTTGTAGATAAAGAGTCTATAGGTGACATTGTTGCACAAACTGCTGTAGACAGATTCAGAGATATTCTCAACAATAAGGTTGCTCCCGATTCTTATGATACTCTTGATAATGCTATGAACAACAGAAGCGGAATAAACAAGGCGTCTGCGGTAACATATATAGGAAACGTGTCAGGCTCATCAAATACCGATTCTAAAGTAATAGAGTCTTTGTTCGGACAGGAATTTATGTCTATGGACCTTGACGGAGACGGAAAAGCAGAGCCTATCACAATGATGATCAAGCGTGAAAACCTTGATGAGGATTCTACAACCGGTGCATCTTACACATACACAAGCTGGGGAAGAAAAACAACTGTTGACGGCGTTGAAATGACGATTTATATTACTTCTGAAAATCTTGATAATATATCAAGCAACAAGGATGTAGTGGTGTACTCCGCCGTGTTTACAAAGTATTCAGCAAATGAAGAATGGGTGCAGATAGTTCCTCTAACAAAGGGAACGGCAAAGGCAAATAACTATAGTGGATACGGAAGTGCAAACTCATTTAATACAGATACTTGGGTTTCAAATAGCAATCAAGGAATTGAAGAACTTGTTGCTGACAATTTAAAAAAGTAGTTTTGGAATAGTAGGATTACTTATATCGTAAAAAAGCGAGGTGAACTTCACCTCGCTTTTACTATACTTGTTTAAAAACATTTAAAACTTCGGTTTTTATATCTTGCATACCTTTGATTGTGGGGTGACCGCACCGTTTATCGATTTTCTTGAGCACAACCTTTGTTATGCCGTATTTTTCACAGGCTTTTTTCATCCCCTCGGAAATTTCAGGTTTCAGATCGGTATTTATCATACAAAAAATATCTGCTTGCGGAAGGGTTTCTTTAATGGTTTTAAAAAAATAACAGATTGCAGGCAGAACGCAATACAAATCATCCTCTTTAAAATTATCGTATTTCATTCTTCCAAGCGGTGCCTCTGCCCAACTGTCATTTATTCCGCCGAAAACAAAAACAGTGTTGATATTATTTTCTTTAAAGAAACCACGATTTATCAAACGATGGAGTCTGCATATAAAAGAAGAGGATTGAGAACAATCTGCATTATCATATCCTGTATAACCTATGGTCGAACCGGACCAACTATCATTTATAACGAGATTTAGATTTTCTTCTGCAATAACTTGATGCCACCATGTTTCACCCACATTAGTAACATCTGTTTCAGGTCGCCCTTTTTCAGAATAATATACGGCATAACCATCGGGCACAAAGTTTTCAAAAGTGGAATAACTGTCTCCAAAAATAATGGTGTTGTTTTTCATTATAATCAACCCGCCTAATTTTCTTTATAAATTATACACCACCAAAACAACCATAGCAAGTATAAATACAAACTTAAACAAATACTAACATCATGATTTGTAATTAAAGGAGATTTGCATATGAAAGCAACAGGAATAGTAAGACGTATAGAGGCTCGTGTTATAATAACACAAAAGTGCGATAAACCCTTATAAATACTGGGATTTTAGGCGATTTTTGAAGAAAAATTTTTGACAAAAAACAGCGTATTTTGCCCTTTACATAGCAACAGCGAGGTGGATTTCACCTCGCTGTTGTCATTATTTGTATTTTTAAAAACGG
>JAZUNC010000119.1:0-4648 GCA_045603945.1 Acutalibacteraceae bacterium
TAGCACGGTTCACTAAACCTTCTCTGCTTGCCAGCCCTACAATTGGAGGCATAGCCGAGTGTCCGTCACCGCCAACGCGTTCCTGATACGCAAGAAGTTGTCCAACGTCAAACACATAATTGTGTACATACGCTTTCATAATTTCGTGTCGAAGTGCTCGAACGCTGGAAACTATGATGATAGACTGAGGACCGCTTTCAATAATGCATCCACCGTATATTCCTGATTTAGTAACAAGAGGCACTGCGGTTTCGGGAAGATGAATATCGTCGGTGGTCTTGATACCGTATTCGGACTTGCTCAGGGTGACAAGGGGAAGTCCGATTGCACGGGATATTGTAGGAATTCCGCTGTCTTCCCCGAAGAGGTCGGTAACTATAAGAATTATCTTACTGCGAGAAACATCTCGTGCCAAGGTGTTTACAAGACCTTTTGGTGTTTCGACCTTATCCTTGAACATTCTCATCCGACAGCATCCGCTGAGATTGAACTCCATCTCAAAGTCGGAAGAAGTTTTATAGTAGATAATGTCTATTTTAAGGTTCGACATTTTTGTTCTCCTTTTAATTTATATTAACGGTATTTAAGCTGCAGGTTCAGTATTGTCCGAAGAGTCTGTAATTTTAGGTATCTCTGCCGTTTCTGTGTGACCGCAAACAGAGCAGGCATGCTTCTTACTGCCGGTCTCGGTTGTGGTAGCCTCTTTAACCGTTTCCCACTCGCCGTATCGGTGTTCGCCTATAGGCGAACCTTCGACAAAGGTTTCAGTACCTTTTGCACCGCAAGCACAGGTTTTGTAATATAATGCTCCCGAGCCGCAGTTTGCATCCTTAGCTTTATGGTTTTGAGTCAGTTTGTCGTAGATGTGGGCTACACTTATGACCGCATTGCACTTTGTACAGATATAACTGTGATTCTTTTCGTCAATCATAGTCAGCTGAGTGCCTGCCTGATGAATACAACTTGTTGAAACGGTAGTAGAACTTGATACAGAGGAAGAACTTTCAACAGAGGAAATTTCAGAAGAGGATTGGTCTGACGAAAGGTTACTGCTGATTTCAGAGGAGCTTTGGTCAGATGATGTAGAAGTAGAATTCTCGCTCTCGGTTTTTTTGTAGCCCTCAAGACCCTTTTCGTCATACCAAGCCTGAGGGTATCTTGCATTTGGGTTAAGCTTTGCACCCGACACATCGGGGTGGGGCTCGTCGGAAGAAAGCTTTTTAGCCATAACCACAAACCGTGCATTGTCAAAGTCATAACAGCAGGTCGAAAGGGTCAGTATCTCGTCGTCAGGCTGTATCTCAATTCCCGTGCGTACAAGGGAGCGTTCTTCAGCCTCTGCAATCCAAGACATAAAGTCATCATCCGAACTAAACTGGCTGCGAGTAAAGTTATAAAGATAACCGTTATCATCGGCGGCAGAAGCGTTTGTTATCATTATTGAGAAGATAACATAATCATTTTGCTCGTAAAGTGTTTTAAGCTTGATGATGGGGTTTTGCTTATAAAACTTTAAACTGCGGTAGCTTCTGAGAGTACCAAACATTGATTTGTCGCGGGTGTTATGACCGTAAACAGTAAGGTTTTTACTGTTTCCTTGAGGATCAATTTTATTGTTAAAGTCAAAGAAAAGTGCACCGTAGCGGCTCTTCTTTTTGAGCATATTATAATGAAGATAATAGTCATTATCCTGAGACTGATAAATAGGATTATCAATATTGGTATTGGAAATAGAAATCCAGCCTCTTATGTCGGGGTTTTGAGCAATTAACTCGTCAAATATACTGTATTGCTTGGTTTCTTCGTGTTTTTCTTGGTTTTCAAATACAAAAGTTTCTCTGGCTTCTTCTATCATTTGGCGTTGGCTGTCTTCAAAGGTGAAATTATATATAAGCATGGTAGAAGAAAGAATAAGGCCGATAAGAGCAACTATTGACACGATTTTTATAACGGTATCCTTCGCCCTGTCGTTTCGGTTGGGAAGAGCACGCTTCAAACCTGTCAAAATTCTTGAGAAAATCCCTGCTTTATTCTTTTTGTTCTCCGCATCTGAAACAGGTGTATCTATAGTAGGGGATTTATCAGAAGATGGCACAATATCAAACTCATTTTCGTCTTCATAGCTTTCAGGCTCGAAAACAATAAAGTTCATATTCGGGTCAAAACTTTTCGGCAGTTCGTTCACAGAATTTGCAGAAGCTGTCGGTTTAACCTCTTCTTCAAAAACAAACTCGGTATCAAAGCTAACCATTCCTGGTAGTGCAAAGGGTCTGGCAGAAACATATCTGCGAACAAGGTCAAGGGCAGTCAGCGTTGCATAACTGCGAATACGCTCACGGTCATAGGTCGAGGGAAGCTGTAGCTTTTTTATAAAGTATTTGGTCTTGTCGGCTATAGCAATATATACAAGACCTACAGGTTTGTTTTCACTTGCAGAGGGACCTGCGTTTCCTGTGATTCCCACACCTATGTCAGAATCGCTTAAGATGCGTACATTCTTTGCTAAATACATAGCGGTTTCGGAGCTAATTGCACCGTTTTCCTCAAGCACATCTCTGGGAACCGAAAGAGCCTCGTGCTTTATGCGGTTAGAATACGCAAGAATTCCTATCTCCACAACCTCCGAGGAATGGGAAACCGAGGTAAGTGCCTGGGAAAGCATACCGCCCGTGCAGGATTCGGCTGTAGAGATTTTTAGTCCGGATGTTCTAAGCGAATTTACAACCTCGTTTGCCAGTCCATCAGAGTCAGCTCCGTATACTACGTCGCCAAGAAGCTCCTTTATTCTGAGCATGGTCTTAGAACATATTGCCTCTGCCTGCGATTCGGTATCTGCGGTGGCGGTTATTTTTACGCTACATTCGTTATTTGAGCAGTAGGTAGCAACAATAGGGTTTTCCGCTTCGCAAAAAGGTTTGATAATTGTTTCAATAGCCGATTCACCCAGACCGAACACATTCAAGGTGTGGGTGACAATGGCATGGTGATTAAGGGCTTTAAGGTATGGGACTACATATGAGTCAAACATACGGGTAAGCTCTTTTGGAGGACCGGGAAGCATAATTATACGCTTATTACCGTTTTCAATGCCTATTCCGCAGGCTGTTCCTCTGTCATTAGGGAAGATTACCGCGTTTTCGGGTGCGGTTGCCTGCTTGTAGTTGTTTTCTGTGGGGGTTTTGTTAAGGTTTTTAAAATAGTTTTCAAGGTGCTTGCGGCATTTAATGTTTTCGGTAAGCTTTAAACCAAGTGCCTCGCAAACAGTTTCCTTGGTAATATCGTCCGCGGTAGGGCCAAGTCCACCTGTGAGGATAAGAATGTCGCATCGTTTAAGAGATTGCTCTACAAGTTCGCTTAAACGTTGCTTGTTATCATCCACTGCAAACTGACGAAAAGAGTCGTGACCAAGTTCCCGTAGCTTTTTTGATATATATGATGCATTTGTGTTTACTACATCGCCGGAAACAAGCTCGCTTCCGACGCATATCAGTTCAACAGTCATTGTTTTCCTCCGAGTTTAGTCAATGTATGTGAATTCGGTATTTTCGATAGCCTTTTTTATAAGTTCATCAATATTCAGTGTAGCCTCTGCTTCCTCACACTGTAGTACGGTGGGACGGGTTTTGGGATGCTTGGGGGTGAAAACCGTACAACAGTCCTCATAAGGCAAACAGGAGGTTTCAAAGGTATCAATCTTTCGGGATATTTTAATTATGTCTTCCTTGTCGCTTCCTATAAGGGGGCGGAGTACGGGCATTTGTGTCACCGCATCGGTAACGCCGATAGCAGGTAAGGTCTGACTTGCCACCTGTCCAAGGCTTTCACCTGTGATTAGAGCACCGCACTTGTGATAGGAAGCAATCCTTTCGGCAATACGCATCATCATTCTTCGCATTATAAGGGTAAAGTATTCTTCGGGACACTCGGCTGCAATTTTCTCTTGAATTTCGGTAAAGGGAACTATCGCAAGCTTAATTGTGCCGCAGTAAAGAGCTACCTTAGAGAGCAAGGTTTTCACCTTTTGTTCTGCACGTAGACTTGTATAGGGAGGACTTGCAAAATGTATAGCATCAAGTTTCAGGCCTCTCTTTGCCATAGTCCAAGCAGCCACAGGGCTGTCAATGCCGCCTGAAATAAGTATAGCCGCTTTTCCCGCTGTTCCAACGGGGAGACCACCTGCTCCGTGAAACTGTCCTGCTCTAATGTAAGCGGCATAGTCTCTCACCTCGACTGTAATTATCTCGTCGGGATTATGAACATCTACCCTTAAATGCGGAAAGGAGGAAAGAATAGCTCCGCCAACCTGAGCGCTTATTTCGGGCGAAGTGAAGGGAAACCGTTTATCAGCACGCTTTGCCTCAACCTTAAAGGTCTTAATGCTTTTCAGGGTTTCGCTGAGATACTCTGGTGCGGCGGCAAGTATGCTTTGCATATCCTTTTCACATACCCTTGCTCGAGAGAATGCTGCTATTCCGAATACCTTTGATACACGGTCAAGAGCCTCGTCAAAATCAAAATTGTCGTCGTTAGGCTCAATATATATTGTAGATTGAGCTTTGCGGATAGTGTGCTCGCCGCAATTTTCAAGAGATTTTTTAATATTCTTAATAAGTGTATCTTCAAAGACATTACGGTTTAGACCCTTAAG
>JAZUNC010000120.1:0-2916 GCA_045603945.1 Acutalibacteraceae bacterium
GCGTTGTTACCGCTATCAACGAATAATTCATAACCTGAATTAAATTTAAAAGGATGTATCGAAAGATACATCCTTTTTGTTTATTAAAAACCTATTTTGACAAAAATTTAACAAACAACCTATTGACATTTTTTAAAAACATAATATAATAGTAGTAATAGGCTTTAGTCCGCTAAACTCTTTGGAGGTAAACTTATGTATAATATTAAAACTTATAACAAAATTTCTTCTGTTGCGACTAATGAATTTGACGCAAAGAAATATACCATCGGTGACGATGTAGAAAATCCTGTTGGTGCTATTGTTCGTTCTGCTGCTCTTCACGATGTAGAGTTCGACAAATCTCTTCTTGCAATCGCACGTGCAGGTGCAGGTACAAACAATATTCCCTGTGACCGTTGTGCAGAAGAGGGAATTGTTGTTTTCAACACCCCTGGTGCTAATGCAAACGCTGTTAAAGAGCTTGTCATCGCAGGTCTTATGCTTTCTTCCCGTAAGATTGCTGCTGCAATCGACTGGGCAAAGACCCTTAAAGGCAACGGAGATCAGGTCGGTAAGATGGTAGAAAAGGGTAAGGGTAACTTCGTAGGCCCCGAAATTATGGGTAAAACCCTTGGTGTCGTAGGTCTTGGTGCTATCGGTGTCCTTGTTGCCAATGCTGCAGAAAAGCTTGGAATGAAAGTTTATGGATACGATCCGTATCTTTCTATTAAAAACGCTTGGAACCTTTCTTCCACCGTTAAATATTGCGACGACCTTGCAGAAATTTATGCAAACTGCGATTATATTTCACTTCACATCCCTTGCACTAAAGATACAAAGGGCTCTATAAATAAGGATGCTTTTGCTCAGATGAAGGATGGTGTCCGCATTCTTAACTTTGCCCGTGGTGAGCTTGTTAATTCTGCCGATATGATTGAGGCTCTGGGTGCAGGAAAGGTTGCATCCTATGTAGTAGATTTCCCCTCCGATGAAATGATAGGCGTTGAAAACGTTACTGCAATTCCTCACCTTGGTGCTTCTACTCCCGAGTCTGAAGACAACTGTGCTTATATGGCAGCTCACGAGCTTATCGATTATATCGAAAACGGCAATATCGTAAACTCTGTTAATATGCCTGCAGTTTCTATGGGACGCACCTCTGATGCACGCGTTTGCGTAATCCACAAAAACATTCCTGGTATTATTTCTGCAATTACCACCGCTCTTGCTGAGCAGAATATCAACGTTCACAATATGCAACACGCTTCTAAGGGTGACTATGCTTATTCGCTTCTTGATGTTGAAAATGTTTTTGACGGAATTGAAGATAAGCTTATGGCGGTTGAGGGAATCATCCGCGTTCGCGTAATTAAATAGTTATTGACAAAATTTCAAATAGTGGTATAATTTATAAAAACGTTGATAGGGACAGTTATATTTGTCGATTTTCAGAGAGCCGTCGTTTGGTGTAAGACGGTATGAAGCAACTATAAAAATCACCCTTGAGTTGAAAGCTGAAAAGCATGGCTTAGTAAGTAATCCGCATACCTGCGTTAAGGGTAAAACGCATAATAATGTGCGTATTGAGTGGCTGTTTCACAGCAATTAGAGTGGTACCACGGAGAAATTAAATTCTTCGCCTCTATGTTTATTCATAGAGGCGTGATTTTTTTGGAGGAGTTTTATGGTTACTCTTGATAAAGTCTATCACGCGGCATACGTGCTAAAGGATGTAGTCCGTCATACAGAGCTTGTAAAGGCACCTACAATAAATCCCCTGGCTGAAATATATTTAAAGCCTGAAAATCTTCAGATTACAGGCTCCTTTAAGGTTCGCGGCTCAGGATATATGATTTCCCAGCTTTCGGATGAAGAAAAGGCTAAGGGAGTTATTGCCTGCTCAGCAGGAAACCACGCTCAGGGTGTTGCCCTTGCCGCAACCAAATACGGTATAAAGTCGGTTATCTGCCTGCCTGACGGTGCTCCAATCTCAAAGGTCGAGGCTACCAAAGGCTATGGTGCTGAGGTTGTTATGGTTGAGGGAGTTTATGATGATGCCTATGCCAAAGCTTTACAGCTTCGTGATGAAATGGGATACACCTTTATCCATCCCTTTGATGCAGAAAATGTTATCGCAGGTCAGGGAACTATAGGCTTGGAAATTTTAGATGAGCTTCCCGATGCTGATGCTATCGTTGTTCCTATCGGTGGCGGCGGACTTATTTCGGGAGTAGCCCTTGCGGCTAAAAAGCTTCGTCCCGACATTAAGGTGTACGGTGTGCAGGCAGCAGGAGCACCCAGTATGTTTAAATCTATAAATAACGGTAAAATTGAAAGGCTTGATGCAGTTTCTACCATAGCCGACGGAATTGCCGTTAAAGAGCCTGGTGAAAACACCTTTAACTATGTTAAAGAGTTTGTGGATGAAATTGTCACCGTAACAGAGGATGAAATTGCCACAGCAATACTTACCCTTATCGAACAGCATAAAATGATAGCCGAGGGTGCAGGTGCAGTATCTGTTGCCGCCACTATGTTTGATAAAATACCTGTAAAGGGTAAAAAAGTTGTCTGCATAGTTTCGGGAGGTAATATTGATGTTACAATACTAAGCCGTGTAATAAAACGTGGTCTTACCCGTTCGGGCAGAAACCATAACCTGCTTGTAGAGCTTGTGGACAAGCCCGGTCAGCTTAAAGGCGTATCTAATATTATTGCCGATAAGGGCGGAAATGTTATTTCCGTTCACCACGAAAGGGCAGGAGAGGGCTCGGATATTAACGGATGTTTCCTTAGAATTGTCCTCGAAACCCGAAATTTTGAACATATTAAAGAAATCACCGACGCTCTAACCGAGGCTGGTTACAAGATTGTGTAGAGATATCACCAATTTGAATAATTAAAACGGATACCGTTGTAGGGACAGGCGTCCTC
>JAZUNC010000121.1:0-2263 GCA_045603945.1 Acutalibacteraceae bacterium
TACCTACAGAGATATATTAAAATTAATTTACCGATTATTTTGGGTGCCATAATATATTTAATATATTCACATACCCTATGTGGAAAACTGTGAATAACCTGTTGAAAAAGTTGGATAACTTCTTAGTTTTCGAGAAATTCCTTCCAAAAACCCCTTGAATTCGACATTTTTCACTTGTTATTTAATTAACAATCAAAAAAGTTATTCACTTTATTAACGGAGTTATTCACACCCCCTTGGTTTATCCGGTTAACATAATGCCTCAAATTTATGGTTGGAGAATTTATATTTTATGAAAAGTTTAAAATTCATTCTTAACGCCGTTTTATCTATCCTGCTATCTTTTGTTCTTTCGGCTTGCTCGGTTTTTGGCGGCAACGCAGACGGCTCAAACTCGAACACTACGGAATTTGAGCCACACATCTTTAAATACTCTGAGGGTATAACCGCATATGGCTATTACGACATAGGTGTGTGTAGAAAGCTTATCGGTGATGTCTACACTCTGGTTATTTTTCTTGACGATGATGTAAGCAGTTGGGATGAAGAATCGCGAAACACTTTCTATAACAAGCGTTTCTTCCCTTCAATAAACTATCTCACAGAGCAGGCATCAATAAGAGATGTTGCACTCAATCTGCAAAGCGGTCAATACACCACCAAAAGCGACCTTGAAAGTCCTCCCAGATACAGCGGTATCGTTCAGCCTACCCTTGACAATGCAATAGACAATTTAGACATTTTTGTCCAGACCGCAGAAACTATGGGCTTCCCCAACAAGGAAGTTATGCATGCCTTTCTTAAAAACAGCACGGGTGTAGAACAGATAGCCTATATTTTAGTGCTTAACAAATCGGGCAGAGCCTATGCCGTTTCTGACACAAGCTACGACGACAAAGACGGTATAGAATTTGTAGTAGCCTTTTCCTCAAATGAAAACGGTGAAAAGAATGTCGGCTCATCAATTCTTCACGAAACACTTCACCTTTTCGGAGCTACAGACCTATACGACCCCAGCGGTGACTATCCCAAAAGACTAAAGCTATGCAAAAAACTTTATCCAAAGGATATTATGATGAGAAACGCCTATAATCCCGACCGTCTTGAGATAGGTCAGCTTACCGAGTGTCTTATCGGCTGGAGCGACTACTTCCCACCCGAGTGCGACTGTCCCGAGTGGTGGGAAACAGACAAGGTTGAATCCTACAGAAAATAGCGGACAAAGTCCGATACCCAAACGCGTAAAATATATTTTCTAAAATTTTTTTGCCTAAACGCATTTAAATTTTAATGCAAAAATTCACATCAAACATTTTAGCCACTGTTAAAACAAATTTCCTATTAAAAATTTATGGTCGTTTCTAAGGTGCTTTAAGGCAACCTGAGCCTCCTTACAATGACTTAAAAACTCACCAACCGTATCTTCTCCTGCAAGGGGTACAACTGCGGATATGCGTGTACCTATATCATCTAATATACCATGGTTTACAAAAGCCGCCATATACTGTTCTGAACTTTCGTAAAGCTTTTCTGCCTTTTGGCAATGCTCCTTAGCGGCAGTATAATCTCCCTGAGCCAGACTTTCCTCACCAAGTGAGAGTTCTTTTGTTATTTTATCGTAATTAGAGGTGACAAAGCCTATTCCATAGTAGCTTACACCAAGAACAACAAACAGAAGCACCAGACTTATTACAAGCCGCTTCATTATATATCCTCCTTTTTAACAACCATCTCTTTACCGAGAGAATCCAAAGTCATAAGCATTACCTGAGAGATTTTTATGCCCTTTTTAGCCAGCCGCCTTGTTATTTCGTTCTTGGTTTTGCCCAAAGCTTTAACCGATTCGGAAAGAATCTTTCCGTCACTTATAACAGGCAGCGGCAATTCGGCAGGGCCCTTTTGAACCTTTATATCCCCAACCGTAGCAGGCTGACTTTTGCTTTTTAAAAGCACGCTCAAATTGCCGCCCGTTTCGAGTATTGCAAAGGAAACCGTTGAAAGGTCGAACACCTGCTGATTTCTAAGCATCTCTACTAAATCAAGCACCGTCATACGCACCTTTTTAAGCTCTTTTTGGTCTATGATTCCATCCTTTATAAGTATAACACTTTTTCCTGAAATCAGTTTGCGTACAAAAAAGCTTTTAAGGGCGATTATCGACACAAATATTTCAAGGGCAACCAAGGTAAATATGGAAGATACCCCGAAGAGTATAGGCTGATCGGTATCCTGCAGGGGCATTGCCGCAATTTCTGAAATAAGC
>JAZUNC010000122.1:0-1792 GCA_045603945.1 Acutalibacteraceae bacterium
ACTGTTACTGTAACAGGTATATCTGATGTAGGTTGGATGCATGATGTTGAACCTCCTACGCTTGCTGAGGGCATACGTACATCTACTACTTCAGGCACTTGGAGTGTTGGCGACGCAACCTTTACTGCTCAGTAATTAAAACCACAACTTAAAACTGCCCAAGTTGTCTATATGGCAACTTGGGCTTTCTTTTTTCATTATATGTGCCTAAAAGAACCAAATCATAATCAACCTACCGCTATAAAGACAAAAAACCAAGCCTCCCTGGGAGGAAGGGAGGGGGACCGCTTTAGCGGTGGTGGGATTGGAAGCAAACAAAGGAATAAACACAAGCCTCTCTGTTTCACTTCGCGTAGCAGCTCCCTTATCCTATGGGGCATCGAAATCAATATGGCAATTAATTTTCTATTGAAATAAAAAAACGAATGCGGTATAATGGATATAGTTTATTATTAATCGAGGAGTTTATATGATTACTGCAGGTTTCGATAACGATAAATATTTAAAAACTCAGTCTGAGCATATCCGCCAGCGTATTTCCAAATTCGGCGGTAAGCTTTATCTCGAATTCGGCGGAAAATTGTACGACGATTTTCACGCTTCTCGCGTTCTGCCAGGTTTTAAGCCTGACAGCAAGCTCCGCATGCTCTTACAGATGAAGGAGCAGGTAGAAATCGTTATCGCCATCAACGCCGCTCATATCGAAAAAAACAAACTCCGCGGCGACCTTGGAATAACCTATGATATGGATACTCTTCGTCTTATAGATATTTTCCGCTCTATCGGACTTTATGTTGGTAGCGTTGTTATGACCTGCTATTCCGATCAGCCGCAGGCAAAGGCGTTCAAAACCCGTTTAGAGGGCCTTGGCGTTAAGGTATATAAGCATTACGCTATTGATGGCTACCCCTCAAATATCAGCAAGGTAGTAAGCGACGAGGGTTACGGTAAAAACGAATATATCGAAACCTCTCGCGAGCTTGTGGTTGTCACCGCCCCAGGTCCTGGCAGCGGTAAAATGGCAACCTGCCTTTCCCAGCTCTATCACGAGCATAAAAGGGGAGTTGCCGCAGGCTATGCGAAGTTCGAAACCTTCCCTATATGGAATCTTCCCCTTAACCATCCTGTAAACCTCGCTTACGAAGCTGCTACAGCCGACCTCAACGATGTTAATATGATCGATCCGTTCCACCTTGAGGCATATGGCAAAACAACCGTAAACTATAACCGCGATGTTGAAATTTTCCCTGTGGTTACCGCTATGATGGAAACCATATATGGCAAGTGCCCCTATAAATCTCCTACCGATATGGGCGTAAATATGGCAGGAAACTGTATATTTGACGATGAGGCTGTTCGCAAGGCTGCCTGTGATGAAATTATCCGTCGTTATTATGTAGGACTTTGCGACCATAAAAAGGGAAATGTGGGGGACGATACAGTATATAAGCTCGAACTGCTTATGAAAAAGGCTGGAGTCACCGCCAGCGACCGAAAGGTTACTTCACCTGCACTTCAAAAAGCCGCCCTTACAGGACTTCCTGCCGCCGCTATCGAACTGCCCGACGGTCGCATACTTACAGGAAAGACCTCCGACCTGCTCGGTTCCTCTTCTGCACTGCTTTTAAATGCCTTAAAGGCTCTTGCAGGCATTGACCCCGAGCTTCACCTTATCTCTCCCGAAACCATTCAGCCGATTCGCCATTTAAAGGTAGACCATTTAGGAAACCGCAATCCGCGGCTTCACACCGACGAGGAAGTCGGATCGTAGCCATGTCGTTCTGTGAGCCAA
>JAZUNC010000123.1:0-5903 GCA_045603945.1 Acutalibacteraceae bacterium
GCAAATTTTGCTTACAAAATTTCATATATTAGTTTAAAACGCAAAGAAGGCCGCGGGGTTCTCTTTGCGTTTTTTCTGTATTTAAAAGGAGGTTTAGGTATGAAATTCAAACAGCTTTTGGCTCTGTTAATGGCGGTTATGCTTTTGTTCACTGTAGGCTGCGGTGAGGGAAATGTTTCATCTAACGAGCAAAACAGCGGCGAAGCACCCATGACCGAAAAGTTTAAGGGGCAGACCTTAAGACTGTATATGTACGAGCCTGATGCTTATATTTTAAAGAACCATAGCTATTTATTCGACTTTGAAGAAAAATATGGAATTACATTAGATTGGCAATATTTCCATTCTGACGATGCAGTTAAAAATATTGCAGCAGGCATTTCATCCGACAATCCCTTTGATCTGTTTTATTGTCCCGACACCTTTCCTGCCGCTGTAAACATACTGCAGCCGATAGAGAATACGGGTATCGACCTTGATGACCCCATATGGAACAAAGCCTTACTTCGTGCTACCACAATAAACGGCAAGGCATATCTTATCGACTCCGTAAAGAATATCGAAAGCATTTTCAGTATGTGTGTTTACGATAAATCGTTGTTTGATGATAACAGCATTACCTCTCCTCAGGAATATTTTGACAGGGGAGAATGGACAAGGGAGAATTTCGTTAACTGCATAAAGGCAATCAATGCCTTGGGAAAGGATTATGTCGGTGCGGCGGTGTATAAAAGCGGAGCTATGCTTCTGTCGGGCGATTCCTTTTATGAATACAACTCGTCTACAGGGAAATATACCGTTTCTGCTACAGATGAAATTAGGCAAGCTATGGGCTTTCTTGCAGGTCTTAACGGTCAAGGTCTGATAAAATCGGCAGATGCTGTCAAGAATGGTCAGACTATCGGTATGGTGCTATCCACCACCTACGATATGAGAGCATGGGGTCTCTATTCGCTCAGCAATCCCGAAAATATAAGAGCCGTCCTTTTGCCTAAAAAAGATATGGATAGCGAGCATATTGTTACTGCTCCTATAGAGGGCTTCGGCTTGGTAAAAGGTGCAAAAAATCCCCAGCTTGCGGCTCTTTTCCTTAAAGAGGCTATAGGTCAAAAGCGTAGTGCCGAACAACATTTCTTTGCTAACGATACTCTTGAAGATTTATTCTACGACACGTATGAGAACTATTCAGATATAATAATATATTTTACCGACCAAGGTTTGCTGAATGCTTCAAAGCTTGATTATGACTTTTACTATAAGTGGAGCGAGCTTTCTGCCGATGAAATAGATGAATATATCGATTCACAGCTTGAAAATATGAACAAGGTTATTGTTAAGTCGGAAGAATACTCAAAACAACTAAAATAGCAGTAAATATGATAAAAATTGCTTTTATTATTCCTATAACTTCAAGGAGCATTAAATATGAAAAGAATCAACAAGATATTTTTATCGGTTATAGTGCTGTGTACGGCGGTATTTATTGGGTTTAGTATATATAGCTGTATTATATATGATAAGACCCTTACCTCTTTTCCACTGTATGCTGTTATTTTGGTTTATCTGATTGAGCTTCTTGCAGTGTATGTCATAATAGCCATAGTATATTTAATTGTTAGATACGTAAAAAGGAAATGTTCAAAGTAAATTTTGTCTATAAAACAGTTGTATTTGTTCCAGATTATTAATAAGTAAAGCATAAAACACCACTGATTTTCAGTGGTGTTTTCATTTTATATATTCTGCAATCAAAAATTCAAGTCCTACTGTAAGAGTATCAAGCCTTTCAAGCTTTTGCTGGTCGGTTTTAGAGGTCTTATAATAATAGGGTGTCATTTTAAACAGGGAAAGAATATCCTCGTTACAGTCGAGGGTAACGCTGTACCTAACCTCTTTTGTAGACTTAAGTGACATATCCTTACGACTCAGCTCAACCGCAGGGTTAAGATAGGGTTTATCATAGACGGCAGATTTAAGCTCATACAGGTGTTTTTCCATTGGATAAACTACAATAAGTCTGCCTCGGTCAGATAAAACTCTGTTAAACTCTTCAGGACTTTCGGGGGCAAATATGTTTACAACCGCATCTACAGATGAATTAGGGAGTGGTATATCCGAAATGCTTGCAACCGCAAATTCACAGCTCGGACAACGAGTAGCGGCGAGCTTTAGTGCCTCTTTAGAAATATCTATGCCGCATACATTATTGTTTTCTGCAAAAGAGGAGGTATAATACCCCTCTCCGCAACCCGAATCGAGCACGGTGTGTCCGTTGCCTAAAACCTCATTTACAGCCTCTCTCAGCCGAGAATAGTAGCCTTTTTCTAAAAAGCTTTTACGTGCCTGCACCATAAGCTTATCGTCGCCGTGACGTTTTCCTGCACTATTAGACCTTAAAAGATTAATATAACCCTGTTTGGCTGCATCAAAACTGTGGTTTTGCATACATTTAAAAGCACCGCCGCATTCAAAAAGCTTGCCTGAGCAAACAGGGCACCTGAATATAGATTCCTTCAAAAACATATTATTTTCCTTAACTTTTTAATCTTTAAATTATTATAGCATTTTTAAGAGTGTAAAAGCAATAGAAAACCACGCTTTGAATTAAAATAATAAGGTTTTCGTATTTTCAGATAATAACCTTATTTTCGCCCCGATTCTGCTTTAAGTGTCAAATTAATTTAGTAAAATTTGTATATTTGTTTAAAAATCCGCGATAAAAATTGTAATAATAATAGAATGTCATAAAATAGAATATTCAGTATTGAAATAATTGGAAAGTTGTGATAAAATAGGGAATATCAACCAAGGAGGTAACAAAAATGAATAATTTGAATGTATTAATTGCTGATAATTCAGCAGATTTCGGTGTACAGTGTCAAAAGGTGCTGTCCAGCTATGGAATGAACGCTATGGTTTGCGATAAGGACGGTGTGGCACTAATCGAAAAGATAAAGAGTATTAAGCCTAATGTGGTTTTAGCAGATATGTTTATGCCGAATTTAGATGCAATCGGCGTACTGCAGGGTATTAAGGATATGAACGAAAAGGATAGACCTATGGTTATGGTCTTTTCTGCGATAGTTAATTCACAATTAGAGGGAGAGGTGCTTCGTGCAGGTGCTACATATGTATTTATAAAGCCCTTTGATTTTGGAACACTTGCCGAGCGTATTATAAAGTTTTCTGGTTGGAAAACCGATGTTAAACCTATTGTTGCAAACGATGGGGTTATAAGTGACCACGATTTAGAGCTTATGATTACCGAGATAATTCATCAGATAGGTGTTCCTGCACATATTAAGGGGTATCACTATCTTCGTGAGGCGATAATGCTTTCTATAAAAAACGAAGAAGTAATAAACTCGGTAACCAAGCTGCTTTATCCCACGGTTGCTAAAAAATATGCAACCACCTCCTCAAGGGTTGAAAGGGCAATACGCCACGCAATCGAGGTCGCTTGGGACAGGGGAGATCTCGATATTCTTAATGCCTATTTCGGATATACAATAAATAATGACCGCGGAAAGCCCACAAACAGCGAATTTATCGCAATGATAGCCGACAAGATAAGACTGAGAATAAGAGTTGCATAGTAATTATTGACATATTGCGACATCCTGTGTATAATAGTAGTGTCTTCGGGGCGAGGTGTAATTCCTCACCGGCGGTACAGCCCGCGAGCCTTTTAAGGTTGATTTGGTGAAATTCCAAAGCCGACGGTATAGTCCGGATGAAAGAAGAAAAAGCTTGTATTATGTTATATAATCATACCCCAAGGACATATTCTATCCTTGGGGCTTTTTCTTTGAATACTTTATTTGGAGGAAATATTATGAAAAAAGTTGAAACAAAGAAGATAGCAATATCTGCAATGCTTACGGCAGTTGCGTTTTTAGTGACCTTCTGCACCTCAATGTTCAAGGTTAGCGGTTTTTTATCACTTGATCTAAAGGATGCCGTTTTGTCAATGATTTCGTTAATGTACGGTCCTGTGTACGGAATAATCTCTGTAATTGTCGTATCTCTTGTTGAATTTATTACTATAAGCACTACAGGCGTTTACGGTCTTGTAATGAACATACTTTCAAGCGGTGTGTTTGCATTGGTTTGCGGCTTAGTTTATAAATTCAAAAGAAGCTTTTCGGGTGCAATACTTGCGTCGGGTCTTACGGTCGTTTCGGTTACGGGTGTAATGCTTCTTGCAAATATTTTCATAACACCTCTTTATTTTCAAATGCCAACCCAAGCGGTTATTGATATGCTTCCAACCGTACTGTTGCCCTTTAATCTATGCAAAGCTGTCTTAAACGCTTCAATTATGTTGCTTGTATATAAGCCTTTCACAACCGCACTTAAAAAATCGGGCTTTGTAAAAACTGCAGATAATTCCGCCTTTAAATTTAACAAAAAATCCGTATTGCTTACTGTGGTTTCGGTGCTACTGATATTAGCGGCAGTTGTTGTATTGCTAACTCTTGGAATAGAGATTAAAAATTCTTAGCTTTAAAACTTGACAAATTTCGATATTATGCTATAATATATCCCGTTGATAAAAAACTTAATATTATCCTTATCAAGAGTGGCAGAGGGACAGGCCCTGTGAAGCCCGGCAACCTGATTATTCAAGGTGCTAAATCCTGCGGATTATCCGATAGATGAGGCAAAGCTCAACCTCGTCTTGTGACGAGGTTTTTAGTTTTTATGGAGGTAAATATGTCGAAATTTTTATTCACATCAGAGTCTGTTACAGAGGGTCATCCCGATAAGGTTTGCGACCGCGTTTCGGATGCCGTCCTTGATGCAATGCTTAAGGAAGATAAGATGTCCCGCGTTGCCTGCGAGACCTTCGCAAGCACAGGTGTAGTCACCGTAATGGGAGAGATTACTACCAAGGCAAATGTAGATATTGAAAAGATAATTCGTGAGGTAGTCTGCGAAATCGGCTACAAGTCGAAGGACGATTATTTTGACGGTAACACCTGCAAGGTGAACATAATGCTCGACAAGCAGTCGCCCGATATTGCAATGGGTGTTGACCGCTCCTTAGAGCTAAAGGATGGCGAGGAGGACGAGCTTAATCAGTTCGGTGCTGGAGATCAGGGTATGATGTTCGGCTACGCTTGCGACGAAACACCCGAGCTTATGCCTATGACAGCATCACTGGCTCATAAAATGGCAAAGCGTCTTACAGATGTAAGAAAGTCTGGTATATTGCCCTACTTAAAGCCTGACGGAAAGACTCAGATAACCATAGAATATGAGGACGAGCATCCTATTCGTCTTGATACAGTTGTGGTTTCCTCTCAGCATAGTGCGGATGTTTCTCTCGAACAACTGAGAGAGGATATACTTAAAGAGGTTATACTTCCCGTTATTCCCGAGCAGTTTAGAAACGATGCCTTTAAGGTGTTTATAAACCCAACAGGACGTTTTGTTGTAGGCGGACCTGCAGGAGATACGGGTCTTACAGGCAGAAAGATAATCGTTGATACCTATGGCGGGGTTGCCCGTCACGGAGGCGGAGCCTTTTCGGGAAAGGACCCCACAAAGGTTGACCGCTCTGCCGCATATGCCGCAAGATATGTTGCTAAAAATGTTGTAGCCGCTGGACTTGCAAAGAAGTGCGAAATACAGCTTGCATATGCTATTGGTGTGGCAAAGCCTGTTTCTGTAATGGTTGATACTTTTGGTACTGGAAAATATTCCAACGAGGCTATTTCAGAGGCTGTAAGCAAAGTATTTGACCTTCGCCCTGCCGCAATAATCCGTGATTTAAAGCTTCGCGAAACCTCATACCGTGAGCTTGCCGCTTACGGTCATATGGGCAGAACCGACATTGATATTCCTTGGGAAAAGACCGACAGAACAGAGCTTTTGATATCTGTAATAAAATAAAATGC
>JAZUNC010000124.1:0-4388 GCA_045603945.1 Acutalibacteraceae bacterium
GTAAAGCAAAGTTCCGTTTCCTATATCAACATTATCTCCAATGACTATAGGACCATCACCAAACAGCATAACATCAGGATATATCGTAACATTATGTCCCAAAGAAACATTTGTGTTAATAAGAGTAACCTTCCCAACCAGATCAAAATCGTTATGCTTACAACCAATTTTCTTTTTAAATACTGTCTTACGATATGTGCGGATTATTTTCTGAATCAATCTATCAAAAAGTAAAAGCATATTACTCTCCTAACATTTTTCTTATATTAGAAACAAATTTCTTATCAAGGTCTGAGACAACTTTTTGAAAATCTGTTGTGTCTGAGATGATTATTGACTTTATTGCTTCAGCTATACTTTCAGGAGTTTGCTCGTCGTAATAACTCATATAATCGTTAATGGATGAGGTTTCTATGACGGCAATTCTTATGCTTACCACTCTAAGACCATTTGCCATATACGAAAGTATTTTTGATGGAAAAGACGTATCGTTAAATGCGGCAGCAGGATTTTGAGTGCTTAAACCAATATGACAAGACTGCAAAAATTTTAAATATTCTTGTCCCGAAAGTAATCCGTCGTAGGTTACTTTACAATCAGATGTTTTGGATGCTCTTTCAATCTCAGTTAATAGATTTATTTTATCTTTATCGTTTCCAAAACCTAAAATATGAATATGATAATTTTCGTCAAGAAACTCTCCTGCAGCAACGGCAGCCGCAGCACCGCCTTTTCGTGGGTCAAGCGTGCCTGCATAAACGATATGTATTTTGCCGTCATCAAACTTTTGTGCGAGATTTGCTTCTACCTTATATGTTCCATGAATTATAACACTTGGTTTTTTGTTTTTATTAATTTTTTCATCAAGAAGCTCGGTTGGAAAAATATATGCATCAGCGAGCTTGCAAAAATCAAGTTCTTTCTTTGACACTCTGTCATTTTCCATAACATCGCCGTAAATTTCTTCAACCTCTAACACAAGTTTAACTTTTTTAAATTTCTTTATAAGCTTTACAAGGTTCATATAAAAAAGCGAATGATAAACTACTAGCGTTTCGCCTTCTTTCATTTTAAGAAGCCTAAAAAATAGCTGGAGTTTTATAAATGCTCTGTCAACAACCCTAATAATTCTACAAGACCTACCAAGAGAAGCAGGAAGAATAAGCGGTGCACCGTTTTCGAGGTGTGAAGTTTTAGCAAGCAGAGGTCGTTTACCCATTGCTCCGCTTGCAGAAACAACTTCAAAGTCGATAGCATTTTTCTTTATCACATCAAAGATATAGGATAGCTTATTTGATGATGATAGAACATAGTTTCTATTTTCGATTTGGTTGTCTACTGTATCGTAAAAAACAAGGTATTTCATATTTGCTCCTTATTTTTAAATTACCCCTGCCAAAAAAATACATAATGCGGATTTTTATTTACAAGCAAAAATACGAGCAGTGCACCTGCAGCAAGTCTATATATTTGTTTATCCCTTGGTGTTCTGAAAAGACATTCAAGGTCGGGCAACAACAGAACAAGATAGAGTGAATAATACTGAACTATTCTCATAAAGCTTTCATTTATTAACAATAACGAAGTAAAGAAAACTGCTAACATTATTGCGTTAATGATTAGTGTTCCGTTTTCAGTATCGTAATTCAATAAATTCTTGTGAAACATTGTAATTACTATTCCGACGGCAATAAGCAGATACACAAAGGTTCCCACTGATGCACTTTCAGTCTGAGCATACATATTATAAGCTTCATTGTCTACTATAAACTTTAATAAATCAAGCAATTTATTTCTGAAAATGTATGCAAAGCCTGTTGCTATCCAATATACAATCAGGGTAAGTTTATTGATTTTGATTTTAGAAAGCCAATAGAACGGAAGAATACATATTGCAGAGAAATGAACTGTTGATGCAAGAAGTACGACGATGATATACGCCAGCCATTTTTTCTTTTTAATAAGAACATACCCACCGAAAAACGCAATAGCTGTTGCTATGGTCTGACGGTGTCCTGTAACAGCAAAAAACTCAAAAAACAGGCATGAAAAAAGCAAAAAGCTTAAATGAGGATTTTTAGAATTTTTATAAACAAACAATCCAAAAGGAATAAAGAAAATAACTGCAATTAATATAAGAAAAAGCTGATAGTTATCTGAAAAAATTTGAAATATCTTTACTATCAGTAAAAAAGAAGGGTCTTTTACTCCTTCAATATTATCTATATATCTGTCGGCAAAACGCCCTAAAACATATTCCCAAGATCGCGTTTTTATTGGGTCGAAATCGTAGAGCTTATATGCTAATGTATCAGCTCCAACCGAAAGTCCGCGAAGACCCGATAATAATATCCAAAGCGACGAGGCAATAAAACAATATATACCGTTTTTATTAAAAACAACAACTTTCTCATTAAGCTTAGCTGTATATGTGATGTTCGTTTTCAATGATAACCAAACAATTGTTATTACAACAATGTTAAGCAGATACCAAATCATTGGGGATGCTCCTTAGCTTTTGTAAATGTTTTTATAAAGTTCTAATACCTTAAGGTAATTATTTTTTCGATTAAAATTATTTTCTGTCCACTCTCTGCAAGAATTCTTAAAGGCTGACTTGCCGAAAGTCTTTACCTTTTCTATAGCATCATAAAAGGCTTTAAAGTCTCCGTTTTTTACAACGAATCCAGTAAGTCCGGCAGAAACGGTCTCTTTTATTCCCGTATTCTCGTATACTACAACAGGAGTACCGCAAGACTGCGGCTCTACTGTAACCATTGAAAGAGTCTCCTCTCTCGAGCAATTTACAAAAACATCTGCCGCAGAATAAATCTTTCGAAGCAAATCACGGTCATGTATAAAATCAAGACCAATGACCTTATCAGGTAGTGTTTTTTTATAATCCTCGCTACATCCAAGAAGAATTAGTCGCTCATCTTCAGAAAGATGGGATACAAGATACTCGTAGGTTTCTTGATTTACAGCCTTTTGGAATTTTGAAGCAAGTCCTAAAATTACAAATTTACCCGAAAGTCCGTATTGATTTCGGAAGTCCGACTCTGTATAAGCAAAAAAATCTGTGTCAATACCGTTTTTGACTGTTGCAAAATTTTTATCCTTAAGAAATGACTTTTTTGCCTCTTCTGTAACCCAATCTGAAACTCCAAGACAGGTTAAGTTGTCTATCGCTTTAAAATATTTCTTTCGATCAGCTAATACCTTATCAGAATTCTCGGTAATGTAGGCAGAAAGATCTGTTATTCTTTTAGGACAATTTCCACACTCCCTCTGCCATTTATCGCAAGCGATTTCGGTATAATGAAAGCAACCACCTGTATAAAACCAGCAATCATGCAATGTAATGACTGTTTTTATCTTCTCATTTGCCAGAAATCTAAGTAATTTATTAAGATGTATATAGTTGCTATGCAGATTATGCAGATTTACAATATCGGGTTTAATTTTCTTTATATAATTTATAAGCCTATAAGTTGAAAAACGGGAAAAGTAGGCTTGCTTACCACCAAAACGGTATAAGAGTGCGTGCATTTTTTTACCAAATACATTACCAACCTTGTAGGCGTTTTTAATTTTAGACTGAGGCTGATTGGAAACAGAATAAGCGACATATGACTCTATTCCCTTGAATAGTGCCAGTTCATGAAGGTCTTTTATAATAGTACCCGTACTGCCGATACCGTAAACTGCGTTAATCTGTAGTATTTTCATAATAAATGACCAATTAAAGCAAAGATTTCAAGCGATTATATATTTCGCTTGTTATAGATGCTGAATTCCTCTCGTTGTTAAGTGTTGCTTTGATATTATGAAGTTGTTTAGTAAGCTCTGTTGTATTAGACAGCATATTTCTCAACTCATTTTCAAACTGAGTAATATCGGTCACCGTGGTTGCTAAACCACGACTTTTCAAATAGTATATTGAATTGACCTCTTTAGGGCCTATGGCAAGTATCGGTGTCCCAGTAAGCATATAATCAATAATTTTTGTGGAAAATGACATCCTCGTTTCATATATTGATTTTTTTGAAAAGCCCTCCATATGTAGGAGAATATCTGCTCCTCTTTGAATCTGCTCAACCCTATCCGAAGTAACCGAGCCCATCATTTTAATGCTATGAATTTTTTCAATATCTTCATTTGCCTTTTTTGTAAGAGGTGTTTGAGTATATACTTCAATAACAACCTTATTTTCAAAAGCGTTATCTAAAATTCTGCCAAGCTGGGTTAAAATATGAAATCTCTCTCCGCCTATATTACCAGTATAAACAATGCGGCAATTATCAGCGTTAATTGGTTTTACATATTTAGGGATGCACTCCAATTGTGTAGCATTTACACTTTTCCCAATCAGATAGCAAACCTTTTTA
>JAZUNC010000125.1:0-4904 GCA_045603945.1 Acutalibacteraceae bacterium
AGTTTTCAAAACTTCTCATATTATCCCTCCTTTTTGAATTTCCCCACAATTTCTTTTCACTTGTGCCAAACTCTATGTCTAAATAGGTCCCTTTGCAGCCTATTTGCATTTGTTTCTATTTAAACAAAGTTAAACAGAAACAAATGCAAACATCATAAAACACCTCTATATGTATAGTTGAATGAATAATGCTGAACGAAACATTGCTCAAAGGCTATCATTCAGCTCTGACAAAATTACTCGATAAACGAGCAGTGGCGAGAAATACTTCTCGCCACATCGTCAATTGATTGAAGTGTACTTTTATGAAAGGATTAAACAAAATGTGTTGGACTTATTTGCCTATGCAAAACTTTCTGCTTGCATAACAGGATTACCCTTTTCTGAAATGTGGTGTAACATCGTTTCGGTGCTATATATAGTATTGCAAAAATTACATATATAGTTCGTTTGATATACATACGCATCGCCGATTTCTCCAAGTTTAGAAGAATTATCCCCACCACAAATTGGGCAAATTCTAATCATAATGACTACCTCCTTTTTAATCATATAGCAACAATTTACAATAGAATATAAACAACATTTTCATACCTCTCTACTATATAAACAGAGTTTTTACTAATGTGTAAATACTCTGGGATTTTAAAAAACTAATCTAAATAAAAGTTATATAGTAGTGTTATATTCATTAAAAAAATAATGTCAAATCCAAGTTGAATATTTTGTAAAGTATGACAGTTGCTCTCTTTTTTTCGCCTCAACCAAATACAAAATCTGTTGACAATCTGTAGCCATTTAGCAGCAACACACAGCAAAAGTGAGCGTAATTAGCATCAAATTTTATTTTTATCGATTTTTCAAATTTCCTTTAAAATAGATGATTCCAGGCTGGTTTTGATGAAGTTTTTTCTCGCTAATATGTGCAGGTAACAACCCCATGGTTGGTATGACTGTTGCTTGTGCAGTTGCAGTTGAAGAAGCTGCTAAATAATTAGGGTTTCCTAAAAATTAAATAACGGCGCGTCGAGGACGTCGCGCCCTACAAATAACGGGCGGCCGATGACCGCCCCTACGAAAACCGCTTTCCTTTTGGAAGGCGGTTTTATTATTGAAAGGTTGCAAAATAGAATAGAATGTGGTAAAATGTTCTTGCGACACAAACTGAATATTGTATCCAGTACAGGGGAAATTACCTTAGTAAAAGGTGTTTCTCTATATTCCCCGTGCTGGAGCAGTTTGTGTCGCAACTTACTGAGGGAAACACTTTTTCGGCACATCCTTCGGGGTGTGCTTTTTTATTTTATGGAGGTTTTTATGAAAGAATGTAAAATCATATATCAAGGTAACAATTCAGGCTGCCATCCACCTATTACTGAATTCAACACACTTCAAACCTACGGACTTTCTGTAGATGCTCTCCATTTTTCATATTTAGCTATAGAGCTTTCAAAACGGCACAAGGCAGATCTTAGGATAACTGCAGGCGACAGGCTACGCACCGAGTTTTTTATACAAATCGGTGACTTTGCAGGCAAAAACAAGGAGCTGTTTGCGAAGCTCATTGAACTTTCAGACGATATGCTTATTTTACCAGACAACAGTTCTGATTTTATGTTAAAAGTTAATATGTTCTGCCGTATATAACATTGTCAGAAGAACCGTCCCCGTGACAATAAATTTTGTTACAAAACTGTTATTAGACAGTCACAAGTGGTATATGTTAAAATAATATCATAAAATTATTGGAGGCGGAAAATCGGCTAAGCTTAAAAAATTATATGAATTGAATTTAGCTGACTAATGTGTTATAATAAACACACAATCTTATACAGGAGTGATTGTATGTTCCTTTTAGAAAATATGTGGATAACATGGCTTATTGCGGCTGCAGGATTTTTAGTTCTTGAAGCCCTTACCGCAGGGCTTGTATGCATCTGGTTTGTTCCAGGGGCTGTAATTACATCTATTCTATCGGTTTGGGTACACAACATAGCGGTACAAATAGTTGTATTTATTCTGCTCTCTGCTGCATTTATGTTTTTCTGCAGAAAGTATTTTAACAAATCAAGGGCTGAAAAGCTTGATGATACGGCTAACAAGCTTATAGGTAAGACCGCAACGGTACAAACCTCCTCCCAAAACGGCGAGGCAAAGGTGCTTGTGGGTGATGTTTATTGGCGTGCCGTTTCCGATTCTGATATAACTGAGGGAGAATCGGTAATAATAACTGCTGTTAACGGTAATGTTTTAACCGTTGATAAAAAATAGAAAGGGGTATCTTTATGGAACCTATCATTACAATTTTATTAATCGTTGTTGCCGTCGTACTGATTCTTATCATTGCCAATATCAAGGTAGTACCACAGGCAAAGGCTTATGTTGTCGAGCGACTCGGTGCTTACCACACCACCTGGAATACGGGACTTCATGTTAAGGTTCCGATTATTGACAGTGTTGCAAAAAGGGTATCCTTAAAAGAAAACGTCGTAGACTTCCCTCCCCAGCCTGTTATTACTAAGGATAATGTAACTATGTCTATAGACACGGTTATTTTCTACCGCATAGTTGACCCTAAGCTTTATGCTTACGGTGTAGAGCGTCCTATGATGGCTATTGAAAATCTTACTGCAACCACACTTCGCAATATCATCGGCGAAATGGAGCTTGACGCTACCCTTACCTCCCGCGATATAATCAACAGCAAGATAACGAATGTACTTGATGTTGCTACCGATGCTTGGGGTATTAAAATCAACCGCGTAGAGCTTAAAAACATTATGCCTCCCAGAGAAATTCAGGATTCTATGGAGAAGCAGATGAAGGCAGAGCGTGAGCGTAGAGAAAAAATTCTGCAGGCCGAGGGTGAAAAGAAATCTGCTATCCTTGTTGCAGAGGGTGAAAAGCAGTCTGCAATTCTTCGCGCAGAGGCTGAAAAGGAATCTGCAATTCTTCGTGCAGAGGCCGTTAAGGAAGCAAAAATCCGCGAAGCCGAGGGTGAGGCTGAAGCAATACTCAAGATTCAGCAGGCTACCGCTGACGGTATTGAGATGATCAACAAGGTCAACCCAGGTGCTGAGTACCTTAAAATGAAGGCTCTCGATGCATTTACCGCCGCCGCTGACGGAAAGGCAACCAAGATAATAATCCCCTCCGAAATTCAGGGCCTTGCAGGTCTTGTGGAATCGGTAAAGGAAATTAACTAAAACATTTAAAGCCTTGTGCAACGCACAAGGCTTTGTTTTTTAGTAGTTAGTTTTCTTAACCTCAAAATAGCTTTGAAGCTTTCCGCAGACGGTACAGGCACCTGGTGCTGACTTTCCAAAATGAATATGACCGCAATTACGGCATATCCAAACAACATCCACATCACGAGAGAATACTGTGCTCCCTCCAAGACGCTCAAGAAGCTGTTTAAAGCGTTCTTCGTGCTCTTTTTCAATTTTTCCAACCAGCTCGAAAAGCAGTGCTATTCGGGTAAAGCCCTCCTGCTTAGCCTCCTCTGCAAAGCGTGCGTACATATCGGTCCACTCGTAATTTTCGCCGTTTATTGCATCTTGCAGATTAGCAGAGGTTTCGGGTATAGAACTGTCGTTTAAAAGCTTAAACCAAATTTTTGCGTGTTGCTCCTCATTGTCAGCTGTTTCACGGAAAATTGCAGCCATCTGCTCGTATCCGTCCTGCTCAGCCTTTTCTGCATAGTAGTAATACTTGTTTCTTGCCTGACTTTCTCCTGCGAAAGCAGCATACAAATTGGCTTCGGTCTTGCTTCCTTTAAGTTCCATATAATATCTCCTTTTAAGTTTTATTATATTGTTTAACAAAAGACGAATATTATTCATCAATTAACCTACAAGTGCTTTGCCCATTGCTTTGCATGCGGTAAGCGCCACCTCATCGGGAGCCTCGTTACAAATAACATAGTCACAGGCAAAAACCGCACCGTCATTCTTACAACTTTCCTCCCAAATACGCATCCACTCACCGTCTCCCCATCCGTATGAGCCGAATAGGGCTATTTTTTTGCCTGAAAGCTTGGGTCTGCAAGCCGAAAACATAGGCTCGAACTCGCTGTCCTCCAGCTCCTCGGCACCCATAGAAGGGCAGCCAAAGGCTATAGCATCAAAATTATCCATTTTAGAAGCCTCAAACTGAGTTGCCGCAAAAAGCTCACCCTCGCCGCCTGCCGACTTCACTCCCTCTAAAACAGCAGATGCCATAGCCTCGGTATTGCCTGTGCCGCTCCAATATACTACTGCAATTTTACTCATATAAATCACCTTTCTATAGCTTAAACTATCAATCCTTCTATATTATTACCTTGTGACAACCGATTTATATAGTTATCTGTACATTTTTTATACTTCTCAAAAAGCCTTTGTGCCTCTTCAACATCGCTATAGACCTTCCAGTAGCCTATATATTTTGCCTTTTTTGCATCGTTATCTACAAATCCCTGAACATCCTCAGGTGGATAACCGAGAAAAAGCCCTATTTCGTGCGGAAATGACAGACCATTATTAAGTCTACCTATAAGAACAACGATAGACTGCTCCACCCCAAGACCGCCGTAACCAAATCTTCTTAAAAGCGGTACGGCTTCTTCATTTGAGAGATCACAACAAAGTTTTTTGGGACGATAAAGATATAAAAGGGCACTTTGCTCTTTTATCCGTAGTGGTAAAATGCGTAAATCCTTGCTTTTAAATTTATTATTGAATAGCTTAATCTGCATTATCAGCTCTGACCTGCAGGTGATCGAGCAATTAAACAGATTTCCAGTTTTAATGCCTGCAAGTGTTGGCGAACAATGGCGAACTAACATTTCATCTAACATAACCAGACCCCCTTTCTTACGAAAAATAAACCTGTTAAAAGGTTGTCCGAAATCACGCTGTTTATTA
>JAZUNC010000126.1:0-2095 GCA_045603945.1 Acutalibacteraceae bacterium
ATGCAAGCTTTACCGACGAGTGGCTTTCTAGTTTAAAAAATGAGGTAGGCGACAGAAAGCCCGATTATCTTATCGTCCACCATATGGAGCCCGACCATTCTGCAAATATTATGAATTTTGTCGGTCTTTATCCTGTTGCTAAAATTGTTGCATCGGCAAAAGCATTTCAGATGATAAAGGGCTTTTTTGGTACAGACTTAGCAGATAACAGAATAGTTGTGGGCGAGGGCGATACCCTCTCTCTCGGCAGACATGTGCTGACCTTTGTGACAGCACCAATGGTGCATTGGCCGGAGGTAATTGTCTCCTACGACAGCACAGATAAAGTCCTCTTTTCGGCAGACGGATTCGGAAAGTTTGGTGCCCTTGATGTAGAAGAAGACTGGGCTTGCGAGGCAAGACGTTATTATATCGGCATAGTCGGAAAGTACGGTGCACAGGTTCAGTCCCTGCTTAAAAAAGCTGCTGCTTTGGATATTGATATAATATGCCCTTTGCATGGACCTGTTTTAAAGGAAAATCTTGATTATTACATTAATCTTTACGATATATGGTCAAGCTATGTTCCCGAAGAAGATGGTGTGATGATTGCATATACCTCGGTTTATGGGAATACTAAAAAGGCAGTTGAGCTTTTGGCTGAAAAGCTTAAAGCAAAAGGATGTCCTAAGGTAGTGGTAAATGACCTTGCACGCTCTGATATGGCTGAGGTGGTAGAGGATGCATTCCGTTACAGTAAGCTTGTGCTTGCAACCACAACATACAATGCCGATGTTTTCCCGTTTATGCGTGAATTTTTGAATCATCTTACAGAACGCAATTTCCAAAACCGTAAGGTAGGTCTTATTGAAAACGGAAGCTGGGCACCCGTTGCCGCCAAGGTTATGAAAGAGGAGCTTGGAAAATGTAAAAACATTACCCTTACAGATACTACGGTAAGGATTATGTCTGCATTAAACGATGAGAGCGAAGCAATGCTTACAGCTCTTGCCGACGAGCTTTTGTAGGAGGTGAATAGGATGAAATATGTTTGTGACGTATGCGGATGGGTTTACGACGAGACTGTAGGCGATCCTGATAACGGAATTGCCGCAGGTACTAAGTTTGAAGACCTTCCCGATGATTTTGTCTGCCCCCTTTGCGGAGTTGACAAGGATAACTTTAGTAAAGAAGATTAAAAACCGTTTCCACGACACTCTGGTGTCGTGGAATTTTTTTCTCATGGGATATCCCAAGGGTATAGTAGTTTTTGTTGCAATAATAGGGGAATTTTGATATAATATTTCAATAATACTTATTTTTGGCAGGTGAGAAATTTGCAGTTTAAACGTTGGACGGTAAACCCTCCGCTTAGAAGCCTTGCGGCAGAGCTTTCAGAGGAATGTAATATTGATACATTTGTTGCACTTATCGCCGCAGGCAGAGGATATACCGACCCTGTCGCACTTGATGAATTTCTTACCGATGAAGTAATAATGGCTGACCCTTATGAGCTTCGCGATATCGAAAAAGCTGCCGAAATAATCAACGAGGCAGTCTGGACCGACCAAAAAATAGCCGTATTCGGAGATTATGATGTAGACGGTGTAACTGCTACAGCCTTAATGTACGGTTATCTTAAAAATCGCGGTGCCCGTGTGTCGTATTTTATACCCGACCGAGAAAAAGACGGTTATGGTATAAATATGTCTGCTATTGAAAAACTAAAGGACGAGGGTACCGACCTTATAATCACCGTCGATAACGGCATAGCCGCAGCAGATGAGGTGCGTTATGCTAAAAAGCTTGGTATGAAGGTAGTGGTTACCGACCATCATCTGCCTCCCGACGAGCTTCCCGAGGCAGATGCGGTTGTAGACCCTCACAGACCCGATGATTATAGCGAGTTTAAAGATATTTGCGGTGTCTTTGTAGCATATAAGGTGATTTGTGCCGCAGAGGGAAGAAGTCCTGAGGAAATGCTTTCCGATTACGGCGACCTTGTAGCTCTCGGCACAGTTGCAGATGTTATGCCTCTGGTGGGCGAAAACCGTACAGTAGTGCGTGAGGGTGTAAATCTTATTGCAAACGGCACAAGAATAGGACTTACGGCGCT
>JAZUNC010000127.1:0-5538 GCA_045603945.1 Acutalibacteraceae bacterium
CAGCCTGCTACCGCCGTAGGCTTAAACTCTTTATCAAGCTGAAACTGTTGTGGCTCTGACCAGACATCAGCAGAATCGTAGGCAACATATATCGGAATATCTCCGATAATTCCTATTCCTTTGCTGTTTGCGTATTCTTTAAGTGCATACCATTGTTTAGAAAACTGATACTGAACAAATTTATAAAAATCGATTGTGTCTTTATAATCAATTTTAGCTTTACTGATTGTTTCATAGTCACGGCGTTTAAGCTCATCTTCCCAGTTTTCCCAAGCATCATCGCTATGAGCATTCTTAAGTGCCATAAAAAGCGAATATTCCTCTAACCAAAAGGAATTCTCTTTACAAAAGGAATTGTATTCCTCATCTGCCACAAAGCGTGCAAAGGCTATTTTAAGCATTTTACTGCGATTTTTATAAAGCTTACCATAATCGACAGTATCGGTTCTTTTGCCAAAATCGAAGGATTCAAACTCCTCTTCTGTTAACATTCCCTCATCAATGAGTGTTTCGGGATCAATAAAATAAGGGTTTCCTGCATATGAGGAAAAGGACTGATAAGGCGAATCGCCGTAATTTGTAGGATTAAGGGGCAATATCTGCCACCAAGACTGACCCGACTTGTGGAGAAAATCCACAAAGCGATATGCATCTTTTCCGAAAGTTCCGATTCCGCCCTTTGACGGAAGCGAAAATATAGGCATTAAAATTCCGCTGGTTCTCATAACTGATTCTCCTGACTAAGTATTGGCGGTCATTAACCCTTGACCGCACCTGAAAGCACACCTTTTATGATATGCTTTTGACATATAAAATATATAGCAATTATTGGAAGCAGGCACAAAATTATAAGTGCCATAGTTGCTCCGTAATCAACCTGACCGTAACTGCCTTGTAAATACTGTATTTGTATGGGAATAGTTCTGTACTCACGCTTGTCCAAAACTAAATAAGGCAGCAAGTAATCGTTCCACACCCACATTGTTTCAAGAATACCCACCGAGATATAAGTGGATTTCATTATAGGGGCTACTACCCGAAAGAATATTTGCAAGGTATTACATCCGTCTATAGTTGCAGCCTCTTCGACCTCCATCGGAATTCCCTTTACGAAGCCGCTGAACAAAAACACAGCTAAGCCTGCACCGAATCCAAGATAGATTACCGGTATAGTAAGCGGTGTATCAAGCCCCAGCTTGTCTGCAGTTTTAGAAAGAGTAAACATAACCATTTGAAAAGGAACAACCATAGAAAAAATACAGAAGTAGTATACCACCTTACAAAACAAGCTGTCAACCCTATTAATATACCACGCAGCCATAGAAGTACAAAGCAAAATGAGTCCCACCGAAAGCACTGTTATTATTAAGCTGAAAAGAATCGCAAAATAAAAGGGATAGTTTCCGTGAGCAATACCATTAATGTAATTACTTATACTTGCAAAGCTTTCCGTATTAGGCAATGAAAAAAGAGAAGTTTTTATTGCATCATTAGTTTTAAAAGAATTATACAGCACTATTATTACGGGAAGCACCCACACTGCTGAAAGCAAGGTGAATACCGCAGTTAAAACACCGTTTCCAAATGATTTCCGCATTAACTATCCACCTCCCT
The DNA here is from genome assembly GCA_045603945.1 of Acutalibacteraceae bacterium. GTDB lineage: Bacteria > Bacillota > Clostridia > Oscillospirales > Acutalibacteraceae > SFWF01. The sequence goes on from JAZUNC010000127.1 coordinate 1,615, forward strand.
GCTTCTGGTTAAATAAAGCTGAGAAAGTGCAATAGCAACCACTACTACAAAAAAGATTACTGCTTTTGCCTGACCGACACCCATATTGGTGGTGCTCTCATAAAAGGAATTATAGATGTTTAGTGCCAACATCTCCGTCTCATTATAAGGCTTTCCTGCCGTTAATGCAAGGTTTTGATCAAAAAGTTTAAATCCGTTGGTTAAAGTTAGGAAGGTACATATAGTTATAGATGGCATTACAGCAGGTATTGTTATATTGCGAAGAAGCTGCCATGCATTTGCTCCGTCAATTTTTGCCGCCTCTACATACTCTGTAGGAACATTTTGAAGCCCTGCAATATAAATTATCATCATATATCCAATCTGTTGCCAGCAAACCAGTATTATAAGTCCCCAAAATCCGTATGTGGAATTGAGTGCAAGAGCCGAGTTGAAATATCGTATTATTACAGCATCAAGTATGATTTTCCATAAATAACCCAGTACAATTCCGCCAATTAAATTTGGCATAAAGAATATAGTTCTGAAAATGGTTGAGCCTTTAATTCCTCGTGTAAGAAAAAATGCAACTGAGAAAGCTATTAAATTTATCAAAAGCACCGAAACCAGAGTAAATATAATCGTAAATGTAAACGACGAAAGAAAGGTTTTATCGTTAAATGCACTTAAATAGTTTTTAATACCGTTAAAGGTTGTCTTGCTTAGTGTTCTGAATCGGAAAAAAGAGAGATAGATTCCCCAAATAAACGGCCATACAAAGCCGATTATAAATGCTACTACTGTAGGCAGAAGAAAAATCGGAGCGTACTTGGCTATAGCCCTGCGTTGACTTTTATTTGCTACAGCCGACGGATTCATCTTTTTCATCCGATAATATCCTCCTTACTTTAATAAAATTCGGATGCGGTCGTCCGCATCCGCGAATTACAATTATATTATCTTACTGTTTTGAAGCTTTATACTGTGTTGCCCAGCCGTCGATAAAAGCTTTTTCAACTGCACTCCACTCACCTGTGCCTGCGGAATAGGCTGCTAAGGCATCAACAAGATCACTTCTCCATACTTCTACATTAGGTGTCGCTGAAAACGCCCAAGTGACCGAATATTTTCCTTCATCTACATATTCACTCATTATATCGCTTAGACGATTGTCCACCGACTTAGCTTCTTTAAACGGAGCCATAAAGCCCATATCCTCTGCAAGAGCCTTTGTTCCTGTTTCTGAGGTAACTAACCAATTAAGAAAAGAAAGTGTCGCCTGTTGGTCCTTTTTGCTTGACTCGGAATTTACTGCCCAATAATTCTCAGTACCGCTACAAAGACCTTGCTCTTCATCGCTTACGCCTACATAAATTGGAAGAAAACCGATATTTTCGTCACCAATGCTTTTAATATTCTCGTATTCCCAAGTACCGTTTTGATAAAATACTGCCTTTTCAGCCTTGAATTCAGCTGTTGCATCGTTTTGATCGCTGGTAATGGTTTTTGGGTCAATTGTAGAATTGTTTATATAAAGGTCCCAGATGTTTTTAAAATTAGCAAGATAGGTGCCTCTGATTTCAGAAGGCTGACCTGCTATTCCTCTGTCGGCAAACTCGTAATAAAGTGGCATATTAGCAAGATGACCTGCAAAACGCCAATTAGATGACGAAGCTAAACCCGAAGAGGTAAACGCAGAAAATCCAAGCTCATTTTTTCGGGCGGTTATATCTTCGGCAACCTCTTTAAGCTTTGCAAATGAGGTTATATCTTTAATATCATAGCCTGCCTTACTCAGTAGTTTTTTATTTGTTATAAGACCAAAGGCTTCATAAACATATGCAATAGCATAAACAGTGCCGTTTTCTTTAAGTGCGAAATCATCAGAGATAAGTTGTTCATAAACCTCTGTACCGCTAAGGTCTAAACAATAATCCTTCCAAGACTCAAGTCCTACGGGACCGTTTACCTGAAAAAGTGTAGGTGCTTCGTCCTTATCTATTTCAGCAAGAAGTGTTTGTTCGTAGGTGCCTTGCGCCGCAGTAACAACCTTTACCTCAACGCCTGTTTCGTTAGTATAAGCTTTAGCTAAATTCTGCCACGCACCGTCCTGTTCTGGTTTGAAGTTTAAAAAATAAACTCTTCCTTCATTTGTATCTCCACCGCAGCCTGACATAAGACAACATATCATACAAAGCGATAAAACCAGTGATATTAATTTTTTCATACTTTCCTCCTAATAGTCGGCAAAATAACAATTTCTAAATTTTTCTGCCTCTTTTCGGATATAGTATGTGCATTTTTAAATAAAAAAACAGTCCGAAGAAATTTTTCTTCGGACTAAAAAGATTAAAAATTCAACTTTGTTTACATTTTAAGGGTAATCCTCTCAGCGGAAAGGTCTGAAATCACCTTATCGGTAATGACCTTTACCTCTTCGCCTGTAAGTGTGCGTTCGGGATGGGCAAAGGATATGCGAACGGTTATTGATTTACCGTTTTCATCGGCATAGGTATCAACAACGGTCACACCCTTTATAAGGTCACAGTTCTGTGAATCTATAGCCTTAGCAATTGGTGCAAAAGTACTTGATACAAAGGACAGGTCAATATCTATTCCAGGGAAACGACCGGGCTCTTCGTATTTAATGCTTGCGTTGTCGATATAAGCAAAATCCTTAAAGTCAATCTCCGCATAAACGATTGAAGCTTTTTTATCTATCTTCTTAGAAACGGTGGGATGAACGATTCCTATTTCGCCAACCGCTTTACCGTCGCAAATAATAGCATTAAGGTTGCGTAGGTGCTGATACGACTTGGTTGCCTCTTTTTTCTCAAAGCAAAGAACCTTATGCTTGATATCGTCAGCAATTACAGCCAGCATATCGCGAAGCTCAAAATACAGGGTTTCAACCGATTTGGTCTTGCTGTAAAGCGTTATTGCCAGCTTTTTGTTTTCAACGCAAAGATTGTTTTCATCAACTCCGTCGATTACACGTCCGATTTCAAATACGCCAAAATCGGTTGCATATCCTGTATTGTATTTAACCTGACAAAGCTGGGTTGGAACGATGGACCTACGAATAGTTTCAATGTTGGGGTTAACAGCACCTATCAGCTTAATATTGTCCTCTATTTCTATTCCCAGTGCCTTATACTCATCATAATATTGCCAAACGTAGGAATGAAGTTCATGGAGAGAATAACGCTTAACAAGGATATCCTTAACCTTATCCTCTACCGATTTCTGAAGATCGGGACGGACGGGTGCAATGGGTGCGGATGCAGTATGAATTTCGAAATTATCGTAACCGTAAATACGCGTGATTTCTTCAATAACATCGGCTTTCATTGTTACATCCTTAGTAGCACGCCAGCTGGGAACGGTGACATTGAAATCGTCGCCTGAAAGTGTAACTTTAAAGCCCAAAGACTCAAGTGTCTTAACAATAGTATCGTTTGAAATTTCAATTCCTGTATAGCGGTCAACAAAAGCCTTATTAAAGTCGAGATTTACTGTATTATACTTAAATGCATACTCATCGGTAAGAGAAGAAACCACCTTAACTCCGCTGTCAATATCGGTGAGGAGCTTAACAAAACGGGCAATTGCGGGAACAGTAAGCTCAGGGTCGAGACATTTTTCATAACGCATTGAGGCATCGGTTCTGTGAGCAAGACGAACGGTGGACTTGCGTATGGAAACTGCGTCAAAGGTAGCTGATTCGAGGGTAAGCGTGGTAGTATCTTCAACTATCTCGGAATCAAGTCCGCCCATAATACCTGCAATAGCAACAGGGGTGTTGTCATTGCAAATCATAAGGGTATTTTCGTCTATATTGCGTTCTACACCATCAAGGGTCTGAAACTTAAAGGGCTCAGCAAAACGTTTAATGCGAAGTTTTTCAACCTTTCTGGAGTCAAACGCGTGCATTGGCTGACCCAT
>JAZUNC010000128.1:0-1628 GCA_045603945.1 Acutalibacteraceae bacterium
AGCAATATCACTCGCCAAAGGCGAATATAACTGAAAAAACTCTTGTTCGAAAGAACAAGAGTTTTTTGGCACCCCGAACCGGAATCGAACCGATATCTAAGTCTTAGGAGGACCTTATTCTATCCGTTGAACTATCGGGGCATAATCTTTATATTTTGCCTTAATATATTACATCAAAGCAAAGATTTTGTCAACCACAAAGGGGACGGGAAACCCGTCCCCTACGGCAATTTTTACCTTTTAATTTTTAGAATAAAGGCGAAAAGGTTTATTATCGTATCTGTTTGCACGATAAGGTACAACCAACCCCAGAATGACAGGGTTACGGCTCCGTCATAACCGCTGCCGCCTAAGATTATTGCAGACCAAAATATATTAATCGCAAAATACACCACAGAAACCACTGCGGCGATAATAAGGCTCCAGGTGCGGAGCTCTTTAAGAAATCCCACGACTATTAACGGCGTTATTAAAAGGAAATACCCTATTAAAGTTACTGTATACATCTCGGGAAAGCCTGCAGCTGATAAAAACCACACAAGGGAGAGAGCCTCGTTCTGAGTAACCCCAGAAACATCTGCTACATTTATAACAGGCAAAAACACCGCTATGCCGCAAAGGACTGCCATTACTGCACTTATAAACCAACGAATTCTATTATTTGTGAAATAGGTCATTTATAATTCCTCCAAATGCTTCTCTACTGATAATACCATTTTTCGGTCCTAATTGCAAGACTTCACAAAATTCATTGCGTAATGTAAAATATAGTGGTATACTAATTTATATGATAGATTATTGTTGGAGGCAAATATGTTTAACGCTCAGAAGGTTAAAGAGGATTGTATTGCTTGGATAAAGCAGTTTTTTGAAGAAAACGGCAAGGACTGCAACGCGGTTGTTGGTATTTCGGGCGGAAAGGACAGCTCTATTGCGGCGGCTCTTTGCGTTGAAGCTTTGGGAAAGGATAGAGTTATCGGTGTGCTGATGCCCTGCGGCGAGCAACACGATATTGATGCGGCATATATGCTGGTAAACCACCTTGACATAAAGCACTATGTTGTAAACATCAAGGAGGCTGTTTACGGACTAAAATCTGCTTTGCCTAAAGACCTTGAAATTTCTACCCAAACCGTTACAAATATCCCCCCAAGGGTACGTATGACCACTTTATATGCAGTTTCCCAAAGTGTAAACGGCAGAGTGGTTAACACCTGCAATCTAAGTGAGGACTGGGTGGGATACTCTACCCGATACGGCGATGCGGCAGGAGATTTTTCGCCCCTTTGCAATCTTACGGTTGCCGAGGTAAAGGAAATAGGACACCTTTTAGGACTTCCCTCCGAGCTGGTAGAAAAAACACCCATTGACGGACTTTGCGGAAAGACCGACGAGGATAATCTGGGCTTTACCTATGTCGAGCTTGACAGATACATCCGCACTGGTGAGATAGACGATTTGGACAAAAAGGCTATTATCGACCGAAAACACAAGGCAAATCTTTTCAAGCTTCAGCTTATGCCCTCATTTAAACCTGAATTGTGATTTATTCACTGTTATTTAAGCATATATCCGTTTTGGATATATGCTTTATTTTTTACAAAAATGTAAAATGTGCTTGACATTTT
>JAZUNC010000129.1:0-1572 GCA_045603945.1 Acutalibacteraceae bacterium
CTTGGCTCACAGAACGACATGGCTACGATCCGACTTACTCTCAGTATCCTACAGAAGATAAGACCTGTTGGTTGTGGTCAGAGCATGGCGTAGCACTTGATGATCTTGATGATGAGTATCATCTTTACGGTTACGAGTGGACACCAAGCGGCGGCACTATGTATGTCGACGGCGAGAAATATATGACCTTCGACTTTACAAAGACCTTCGATAAAAACAAGGATATGTCGAGCTACCACGACCCGATGTATTATATGTTCAATATGCACGTGTTTACCGAGGCTGGAGATCATAAGCCCAACCTTATAAAGGACAATATGGATACACTCCCTGCAGAGTATGCTATTGACTGGTATCGCGTATATCAGAAGAATGACGGCAAATCCAAAATATGGACAGTTGACGAGCCCCGTGCAAATATGGAATATGTGGGCCGCGACAATCCGTGGAAAGCCGAATAGTTTTGGAAAATATTCAAAAGGTTTTATTTGCCCGTGTAACTAAGTCGAAGAAGATTGTATAGAATATCACGTTATATATAATCTGCTCCGCCCGTTGGACGGAAAGAACACAAACTATCAAACCTAAATATCATACCGAAAGGATACAAACGATGAAAAAATTAGTCAGATTCATCAAAAAAAGCAGGCTGACAAGAAGCACTATTGCCCTTGTTCTTGCGTTATCGGTACTGCTTTCCACCTTTGCAGGGTTGTCTATTTTTGCAGAAACCTCTGAGATATGGAACGGAAACACAGCTACTGCATTTGCAGGCGGTACAGGAACTCCGGATGATCCATATCTTATCTCTAACGGAGCAGAGCTTGCACTTGCTTTAAACGGAAACGAAAACGGAAAAACCTTCAAGCTCACCAAAGACATCTATCTTAACAAGGTAGGCGCCATTAACTGGACCACAGGTCAGGTTACCGAGCAGGGTTATCAGGTTCACCCCTGGACCTCCAATGCATTTAACGGAACCATTAACGGTGACGGTCATACCATATACGGTTTATACATTAAAAACACAGCTAACCCCGGGTGGGCATGGGCCAACGGAGCTGGACTTATTAGCTCCATAAATGGTACTACCACTATTGAAAAATTAGGTATTGATAAAGCTTATGTTTACGGCCCCAGTGGAGTAGCTGCTTTCATTGGTTCTCTCAGTAGCACTGCTGGTCGCAAAGCAATCTTCACAAAATGTTATGTAGGCGAAGATGTTACACTTACAGGAACTACAATCGGCGGTTTTGCAGGTGTTTCTCAAGGTGGTGTAAGCATCACACAGTGCTATTCGCTTGTTAAAACCGATAGACTTGTTCTTCATTCTGGAGCCTCCAAGGCCGCAGCTTTCTTGGGCGATACCTGGGGTAACGACAGCATAACAGAATCCTACTCTATTGCAAAGGCATATGCCAACAACGGTAACACAAAAACAACACAAAAGGTTTATGCTACTGTGCAATCTGGCAATTACAATGCTCTAACTACATTAATTACAGAAAATAACATGAAGGGTACTGATGTTCTTACAAATGCAGCTAAAATGCCTAACCTTGCAGCTTGCGA
>JAZUNC010000130.1:0-2626 GCA_045603945.1 Acutalibacteraceae bacterium
TTTGCCCAAAGAAGAAAGACACTTGTTAACACAGTTTCTTCCTCGATGGGTATAAGTAAAGACACCCTCCGTCAGGCTCTTGCTGAGGTAGGTCTGTCTGAAACTGTCAGGTCGGAAAACCTTTCGATGGAGGAGCTGGCAAGGGTAGCCAACTACATCTTTAAGTAAGGAGAAAGTATTATGGGTAAGATTGATAACCGTCTTAAGCTATATTACCGTCAATATGAAATAGAGTTCGAGAAATATACTACCGACTCGTTTGAAATGCATCTTCACGATACATATGAGATAGAATTTGTTGCAAGCGGAAGGGGTATTCATCGTCTTAACAACAAGGAATATCCGTTAAAAAGAGGTGCAATGTATGCCCTTCGTCTTAGGGATTATCACGAAATGGATATTACCGAAACGGCAACTATACACCGCATAAAAATGCCTATAAAATGTATGCCCGAAAAGCTTTCCTACGGTATGCTTAAAAATAAGGCTAATATAATCACCGAGGTAGACGAGGAGCTGGCTACCCACATCGAAAATCTGTTTGAGCTGCTTGAAAGCCGTCCGAAAGCCCTGCTTAACGACGAAATATTTATTCAGGAAAGCCTTATTAACATAATAGTGACCCTCTTCACCAATTACGAAACAGCAAATCCCTCAGATGTTTATGTTTCGGAGGAGGATAAGGTCGAAAGGGTGATGCTGTACCTGCAGGATAATTTCCGCCAAAAGCTCACCATTGCCGATGTGGCAAAGCATTTTAATATGAATCCTAACTATCTTAACAGGATATTCAAGGCTCAAAAGGGAATAACCCTGTATGCCGCAATAAAGAATTTTAGGATGGAGTATGCAAAAAAACTGCTTGTAGAAACCGAGCTTTCAAGCTCTGAGGTATGTAGCACCTGCGGATATTCGGGTGATGCGAATTTTCTCCGTGATTTTAAAAAGGAATTCGGAACATCTCCTATGAAGTTCCGCAGGTCAGAGCGTGCAAGGCTTGCACAGGAAAATGACGGAGCATCAAGCAAATAAACAGTCATAAGTATATATAACAGCTTTGGGAGAAATTAATGAATATTGCTTTTTACACTCTTGGATGTAAGGTTAATCAGTATGAAAGTCAGGCGATAGGCGAGTGCTTAAGGGCGGCAGGACATAATATTATTGCCGATCCGAAAGGAGCCGACTGCGTAATAATAAATTCCTGTACAGTCACCGCTGAAAGTGACCGTAAAACCCGTCAGGCAGTACGCCGTTTTCGAAGACTTTTACCCGACGGGGTAATAATTCTTGCAGGCTGTATGCCACAGGCATTTCCCGAACAGGCAGAGGCACTTAGCGAAGCCGACATAATCACAGGAAACGTTACACCCGAAAAAATACCGCAGTTTTTAGAGAGCTTTCTAAAAACGGGCGAAAAGATAATCGAGATAGCACCCCACGATAAATGTGAGCGGTATACCACCCCTGTCGTCAGTGATTTTTGTGAACGAACCCGTGCTTTTATGAAGATTGAGGACGGCTGTGACCGATTCTGCACCTACTGCATAATTCCAAAGGCGAGGGGAGAGGTGCGTTCCAAACCCATAACCGAAATTGAGGCAGAGGCACAACGGCTTGCTGACAGCGGCTTTTGCGAAATAGTGCTGGTGGGAATAAACCTTACCTCCTATGGCAAGGACATAGGACTTACGGTGTGCGATGCCGTAACCGCCGCCGCAAAGCCGAAGGGGATAAAGCGTGTCCGTCTCGGTTCCTTAGAGCCCGACCACATAAGCGACCAAACCTTAGAGCGTCTGGCATCAGAGCCAAAGTTCTGCCCGCAGTTCCATTTAGCACTCCAATCAGGCTCTGACAGAGCGCTTAAACGTATGAACCGCCGCTATGATACGGCATTTTACCGCGATTTAGTCGCCCGTATCAGAGCGAGGTTTGAAAACTCGGCTATGACCACCGATATTATGGTGGGCTTTGCAGGAGAGAGTGAGGAGGAATTCTGCGAAAGTCTTAATTTTTATAAGGAGATAGGCTTTGCAAGAGGGCACGTTTTCGCATATTCACGCAGGGAGGGCACAGTAGCCGCCGCCCTTCCCAGTCAGGTCGACCCCAAGGAAAAGGAACGCCGTGCCGCTATTATGGCAAAAGCCGCCGCCGAGTGCGAAGAAAGCTTTCTTAAAACACAGGTTGGCAGGACGGTCAGCGTGCTTTTTGAAACCTATAAAGACGGGGTTTTGGACGGATATACCGAAAATTATACCCGTGTTAAAATGTCCTCGGGAAAAGACCTGTCGGGTCAGCTCGTCTCGGTCACCCTCACCGAAGCATTTAAGGATTTTTGCATTGGAAAAACGGAATAAAATATGGAATTACCAAAAAGAAAACACCCGCGTCTTAAAAATTTTGATTATAGTGAAAACGGACTTTATTTTCTAACAATTTGTGTTAAGAACCGAGAAAAATTGCTTTGCAATATCGTAGGGCGCGGCGTCTTCGACGCGCCGAAGACCGAACTTACAGATGTCGGCAAAATTGTTGAAAAATATATTAATTCCATAAATAATGCAGACAAGTTATCTGTAGAAAATTATGTAATAATGCCTGACCATATACATTTAATGATATTTGT
>JAZUNC010000131.1:0-7094 GCA_045603945.1 Acutalibacteraceae bacterium
AGCCCGCTTGGCCCCCGACTTCCAAAGGCTCAGGTACTACCTACAACACCACCGACCTTATATATACTGCCGCCAAGACCGTTCATCCGTGGCAGCTCGACGAGAACCGCGTAGAAGGTGCCCGTGGAGTTACAGGTGCAACCTATGATATCAACTTCAAGAGTGCCGACACATGGTTTGACAAGGTGCAGACACCGCCAGAGGTTGCCGCAGCGGCCGCCGCAAACGAGGATCCCGAAGAATAATAATTTTAATAACGCCCGATAAAGCCATCGGGCGTTATCCTTAATTGAGGTGTAAACAATGAAAACCCCTATAGAACTGCATTTTTACAATAAAAACAACGAGATTATAAAAACCTATAAGCAGCACCGTATAACTTGGAAATTCCTAAGACAAGCTGCTGAGTTTAAAGACGCAAATATTTTGGATGATTCCAATGTAGATATAATAGCTGAATTTGTGTGTGATTTTTTCGGAAACAGATTCAGTCTTTTCGGCAAAGAAGCCAACAAAAGAAAACTGCTTAAGCATACCGACGTAGACCAACTGGTAGCCGTGGCAGGAGCCATTATCCATCGGGTAATCAATATTATGAGCGAAAACGGGGTAAACCTCCCAAACGCACAGACGGTAACGAAGAAATAGACGAATATTCGTTGCCGAACGATTGGCTTTTTGAAATAGAAGCTATAATAATTCGTCTAATACCCGCCTACACCCTCGAAACGCTCGACGAGTGCGATATTGAGAGACTTTTACCGTATTACTTCTTTGATTACAGAAAAGCCCTCAGAGCTAAATACAAGGCTGAAAACGGTGTTGCTGACACTTCCCAAGACAATTTTAAAATTATAAACGGTAAAAAGTATCGTGTTGTTTCGGCCGATAAGGCAAGCTGGGTTAAAAATATCTTTTAGAAAGGAGAAATTATATGTCTTCTGAATACGCTAACGAGCTGATGGGTCGCGTTGGTCTTGATACAACCGACTGGAAAAAGGGCATAACCGAACTGAATGCAGGCATCAAGCATATCGAAACGGGCTTTCAGGCAACCGCCGCCCTTATGGATGACTGGTCCCATAGCTCTGACGGTCTTAAAAAGCGTGTTGATACCCTGAACGACAAACTTGCCTTGCAAAAGCAAAAACTCGATTTGCTTAAGAAAGCATACGATGAAGAGGTTGCCGCAAACGGTGCATCCTCTAAGGCTGCCGAAAACTTGGCTAAAAAAATGTATGCCGCCAAGGCAGATATTGAAAAGACCAAGGACAGTCTCGATAAATACACCAAGGCTGAAAAAGAAGTCACCGACCAAACTAAGAAGATGATTGCTCAGATAGAAAAATCGGGCGACAAACTGATAAGTGTCGGAGATAAGGTCAGTAGCGTAGGTAACAAACTGACGGTCGGTGTTACCGCCCCTGTTATAGCGGCAGGAACTGCAATATATAAGTACGGTAGTGACCTCACCGAAGCCAAGAACAAGACAGAAGCCACCTTTGGTTATATGTCCGCCGCCGTGGAAGAGTGGGCACAGAATTCCTTAACCTCTTTTGGTATGGCTAAGGCTACCGCCTACGATGCCGCCGCCCTCTACGGCGATATGGCGACCTCTATGGATTTGCCGAAATCTAAGGCTGCTGAAATGTCTATGAAGCTTGTGGAACTGTCTGCCGACCTTTCTAGCTTCAAAAATATATCTCTTGAACAATCCCAAAACGCATTAAAAGGAATATTTACAGGCGAAACCGAAAGTCTTAAAAATCTCGGCATAGTAATGACCGAAACACAGCTTAAATCTTATGCTATGTCACAGGGCTTCGAGAAAAACTATGCTGATATGACACAGGCTGAAAAGGTACAGCTTCGTTATCAGTACGTGCTTGAAAGCAGTAAGAACGCTATAGGTGACTATGCCCGTACAAACGGTGAAGCGGCAGGACAGGTTCGCCTTCTTCCCGAGGCTCTTAAAGAGCTCGCCGCATCCTTTAACGATAACGTCGCCCCTGTAATAACTCCTGCAATCACAGCAATTAATAACGCTATCGTTGCCTTTGGTAAGATGGATGACGGCACCAAGAAAACCGTTGTATCCATCGCCGCCATGGCGGCGGCTGTGGGTCCCTTAGTCACCGTAACAGGCAAGGCTATCAGTATTGTCGGTAAGGCAAAGAAAGGCTATGCCGCACTGCGAACAGCCCTTATAAAGAAAACTCAGGCAACCGTAGCCGATACTGCCGCCGAAGGCAAGCACGCCACAGCCCTCGCTAAAACCGATAAAGCAGCAGGAAAAACGGCTAAAGGTCTTAAAGGTATCGGCTCTGCTGCAGGCTCGGCAATACCGTACATAGCCGCAGTTATCGCGATTTTAGGTGTCCTTGATGCCCTTGTTGATAGTTACAATCAAAAAATTATAGAAAATATCGAGAAAGAATATGACGAAAAAATCGAGAAAAGCAATAAGGCATACGATACTGAAATTTCCAATCTTGAAAAACAGGTCGAGGCTAATGACCAGGCTCTTACAAAAGAAGAAAATCGAATAAATGATTATTATGATAATAAAATCGATATGCTCGATGATGACCTTAAGGCACAGAAAAAGGCTATTGAAAAGGAAAAAGACCTTTACGAAGATGCTCACGAAGCCCGTATGGAGCAGCTTGAAGCGGAAAGGGATTTAAAACTTTCTAACATTGATATAGAGGCAAATGCACAAACTGCCGCCATTCAAAAGCAAATAGATGCCTTGGATGCTCTCACCGAAGCGGAGGAAAAAGAACAGCAGGAGCGTGAGAATGCCAAGCAGCTTGCCGAGCTTCAGCAGGCTATAGATTCCGCCGAGACCTACGCCGAAAAGGTGGATGCAGAACAGGAGTATAACGACTTTGTTCTTCAGCTCGAGCGTAGTAAGGCCAAGGAGGAAAGGGAGCTTGAAAAGGAAACCCTAAGACAGCAAATCAACAATATAAACGCCGAGGCTCAAAAACAGCGTGATGCCGTCAATGATGAATATAACAATGCTGTAAAACTGGAAAACGATAAAAGAGAGATTGCAAATCAGGGCTTTTCCGACCGTCTTGAAGACCTCGACGACTATATAGAAAACCAAACCGAAATATACGATAAATTTCGTAGTGATGAACTTGAAAAAGAACGGCAACAAACCGAAGACCTGAACACCGAACTACGTAATAGAATTACCTCCCAACAACAACTAAAAGAAGATGCTGAAAAAGAATTAGAGGATGAAAAGGAAGTCGAAAGCTCCAAAATAGAGCAACGCAAATTTAAAACTGGCACGCAAATGCAACTTGAAAGTATCTCTCTGCTGCCTGCTATAATTTGGGAACTCATAACTAGAGCTATTGAAGGCAATGCCAAAGGCACCGACTATTGGCGCGGCGGTCTTACCCGTGTTAACGAAGAGGGCGGCGAAATAATGAACCTGCCCCGCGGTACCCAAATCATTCCTCACGATGTTTCTATGGAAATGGCAAGGGCGGCAGGACAGGCTTCAGTCACCAACAATACCAATTCCACCACTCACAACTCTTACAACTACGGTGCACAGCGGCAGGTCAATGTTTTCAGCTTAAGCGGCAAGGTTATTGCCCGTGAAATAATTCCGAATGTATCTGTAAGACTTTCGGATGATTTATACAGAAGGAGGCGGTCAGGTGGACGCTAATCATTTTAGCCTTGGCGGAATAGAATCAGGAACCTTCCAAATATCCTGCGGCACTGAAAAACACTCTATATTGCCTCAAAAACGAAAATACACACAGGAAATTACAGGATGTGACGGAGTTGCCGACTTTGAAATAAAGGGATATGACGTCAGAGTTATCACCCTGCCGATTTATTTTGACGGCAACTGGGCTGACCTTCGTGCAAATCGTGAAAGAATTGCCGCGTGGCTTTATAATGACGGCCCTCCGAAGCGGCTTGTATTCGGACATTCGCCCGACCGTTATTATTTGGCGAAAATATATGCCGCAATAGATTTCGACGTAGTCAGCGACCGATATATTGGTGATATTCAGTTCGAGTGCAATCCGCCGTGGCAATATCTTTCGGACGGCACCCTTCTTACACCCGAACAACTTATCTGGCTAAACTGTGATGCCTCAAATAATCAGTTCGTTAAGGAGTTTTCAGCCGACGGTGTTATGCGGTTTGTAAATCAAGGCTCGCCTGTAAAGCCTTTAATAAAAATTATAGGTCGTGTGCGAAGCGGTTTAACTCTCACCTGCGGCGAGCAGGTTTTAAAGCTTAACGTGGATACAGGCTTTGACGGTTTTGCAGTTGACTGCAACAACGAAACCATAACACGGCTCTCTGACGGTGCAAATATGTATGAATTTATCGACCCGTCAAAGGATAGTTTTTTTGAATTCCCCACAGGAAATATCGAACTTAAATTTTCAATGCCTGATATTGGAGAATATCCTGCATCGGTCACCGTCATAGTAGAAATGCAAGTAACAACGGGAGGTTAATATGTCCGCAAGAATAAAAGTGTTAAACAGCAAATTAAAACCTTTAGGCAGCACCTCTAAAGCCTTTAATGCTGAGAAAACAAAAGAACTTATGCGTGAATACTTTCTGTCGTTTTCGGTGGTTAATACCGATAGCGTTTTTGACCATCTTTCAGAAGACTCGGTATTTCTGTATGAAGGTCAGTATTTCGATGTTTCGGGTATTGATGGCGATTCGGGTACAGATAACGTTACGCAGATAACGGCAGAGCACATATCCTATAGAATGGCGAATTATACGTTACCCAACACCTATAGCTTTGTAGGCACCATAAAACAAATAGCGGAGGATATTTTGGCAGAGGGTAAAACCGTGGATGGCATCCCTGCAAACACTGTCTTCTCTCTCGGCGAGTGTGCAGATGTGGGTACCGTTACCTTTGCTCTTAAAGGAACGAACATTACCGTCCGTGATGCCTTTATAGGTATGTCGAAGTTAGGGGTTGAAGTCGATTTTGATAATTTCACCGTCCATCTTCCCGAACGCATAGGCACAGACAGCGGAATTTCCTTTGAATACGGTAAAAACCTTAACGGTGTTCACCGCACTTGGCAAAAAGGCAATGGGTGGAGCTATGACATTAAAATTGTAGACCTGCAGAAGATGCCGAATAATCAGGGTAAATCCTTTTCTCTCGGTGATACTGTAACCGTTTATGACACCTTAGGTAAATTCACGTTGGAGAAGCGGATAATAAGCTACACTGAATGTGACGACCCCTCGCAAAACCATATCACCATAGGCGTTTTTGTCCGCGACAGCGCATCCTTCTCTATAGAGACAGAACATCTTGCTATGCAGGCGAATGACACCGCCAATAATTCGGTACAGCTTGGCAGTAAATATAATAATCTTTCTATTACCCACGAAAACGGGTTTGAGGTTATCACCCTTGATAATAACAAACGGCTTTTAATGAACGGTCAAGACGGCTTTGCAGTTCAGGTCAAGAAAAACGGCAAATGGGTTACCGTAACCTCTACAGAAGAGTGGGGAATCCTTACCCCAAGGCTCACCACACAGGATGCAAAGGAAGTATTCTACGCTACAGTAGGCAAGTATATTGAAAACGGCATAGTGCGATATGGCATGGAGTTTTACGAAAAAGGCATCCAAAGTGGTAGCATCAATGCCAATAAAAATTATGCCGCATTTAGGCACGATGTAGAAGCGTATTTGGCTGCACCTAAAGCAAATGTAAGCGGTAGCGATGGAGCTACATTAAGGGGTGCTAACAGTGCCACTGTTTCAACAGATGGACTTTTTACACTGCAATTCAAAGAAATGATGGTTAACAATAAAAAACCTTGTACCGCACAAATATATACGGGAAGGCAATATCTTACATTTACAAACGGTATTTTAGAAAATGCGACTTCCGAATCGGATTTTTTAACAACATCTATAATGGTCGGAAACAAAAAACTGAACTTTGCATCAGGACTGTTAAGTTCAATAGAAGAATTTGGCACATAAGGAGAAATTTTATATGCTAATCAAACAAACAAAAGAAATGACCGAAGCGGAACGTATTGCCGCCGAAAATTCTAATAATCAATACTTACAGGCGTTATCCTATGCCGCGGTCGGCACGATATACCCCTATGCAGGAACTAAAGCCCCCGACACTTTTATGATTTGTGACGGCACTGCCCTCAACATTGCCGAATATCCCGAGCTATTCTCGGTTATCGGTTATACCTTCGGCGGTAGTGATGATACCTTCAAGCTTCCAAATCTTCTTGGAAAAGCCTTAGCCGGGATGATGTCAGTAAAATACATAATAAAAGTTGTACAAGGATGCCCTAAATTCCTTGAAACAGACACAGAATTTATTTTCTTAGGCGGTGATGCAGAGGGTTCGGCAGAGGTTGGCCTTGTTATCGATGACAAACTTTCAGCTACAAGTCAAAACCCTATACAAAACAAAGTTGTGACTTTAGCAATCTCTAAGAACACTTCAAACATCTCTAAAAACACTTCGAATATCAATATTCTTAAAAACAAGCGTTACCTCCTTATAGGCGATTCCTACGGACAGGGTGCAAGAAGCCAAGTAGGGGTTGACGGTTGGGCCCCTATATTCAAAAAGAAAATGGGGCTTTCTGACAACGATTGTATTATAAATACTCTCGGTGGAAGTGGCTTTTGTAACGGAGTTTCTAAAGCAGTCGAAGGAATTACTATTGATAGCGGTGTAGACACATCCAAAGAATATAAATTTATCGACCTGCTTTATTATACTGCAACATTAAATGAAACAAACGGCAGTAGAGTAATAAAGGTTAGCGAGGTATTTCCTGTAACCAACCCAGAAACCATAACAGATATTGTTGTGTGTGGTGGGTACAATGATAAATGGTTTACAGGTGCAGAAATAGCTGATGCTATATCTTCCTTTGTTGCTAAAGCAAAAGAATTGTATCCAAATGCGTTGGTGTCTATTGGTATGGTTGGTTGTTCAGGTAAAACCTCAGAGGCAATACACACTCAACAACTTGCGGTTAATTCTCTAACAGGATACGCTGGTATTCTGAGTTCTTGCAGAT
>JAZUNC010000132.1:0-2839 GCA_045603945.1 Acutalibacteraceae bacterium
AAGGAGAATTAAAATGGCAAAAATTATTTCGATTGTTAATCAGAAAGGTGGCGTTGGTAAGACAACGAGTGCTGTGAATCTCGTTGCCGCTTTAGGTGCTATGGGCAAAAGAGTTTTGCTTATAGATATTGACCCACAGGGTAACACAACAAGTGGTTATGGTATTCAGAGAAAAGGTCTTACCGCTACATCTTATGAGCTTTTAATAAATTCAGAAGAAGCAAAAAATGCAGTAATCAAAACTAAATATCAGGGCGTTGATGTTATTCCGTCAAATATGAATTTAGCGGGTGCTGAGCTTGAAATGGCAACCTTAGAAGGCAGAGAGTCTTTACTTAAAAAGGCAATTGCACCAATTCAGGAGAATTATGATTTCGTTTTCTTTGATTGTCCACCATCTTTAGGTTTAATTACTATAAACGCACTTAACGCTTCTGATTCATTTATTGTACCTATTCAATGTGAATATTATGCACTCGAAGGTCTTTCACAGCTTATGGCGACAGTAAGAACTGTTAAAAGGCTTTACAACGAATATTTAGAGTTAGAGGGCGTTTTACTTACAATGTACGACGGAAGACTTAACTTAACTCAACAGGTTGTTGACGAAGTTAAAAACTTCTTTCCTAAAAAAGTTTACGCAACAGTTATTCCAAGAAATGTCCGTCTTTCAGAAGCACCATCTTTCGGTGAGCCTGTTCTTTATTATGACAGGGGTTCAAAGGGTGCAGAAAGCTACAATAATTTAGCAGAAGAATTTTTAAAGATGCAGAAATAAGGAGCATTATATATGGCAAAGAAAAAAGGTTTAGGTAAAGGTTTAGATGAACTTTTTATAGATAATGCTACTGAAGAACTTGGTTCTTCAAGTGCAGTAAAATTAAAGCTTTCAGAAATCGAACCTAACAAAAATCAACCAAGAAAAAACTTTGATGAAGAAGCTTTGGCAGAGCTTTCACACAGTATTGAGCTTCACGGTGTTATTCAACCGCTTTTAGTCCGCCCTATGCCAGACGGCAGTTATCAGTTAGTAGCAGGTGAAAGACGCTGGAGAGCATCCCGTATGGCAGGTCTTACTGAAGTTCCTGTGGTTATAAAAGAATTAACTGATGCACAGGTAGCTGAGCTTGCTTTAGTCGAAAACTTACAACGTGAAGATTTAGACCCGATTGAAGAAGCATTAGGCTATAAAGAACTTTCTGAAAAGTATGACTATACACAAGAAGAAATTTCAAATCTTGTCGGTGCTTCCCGTCCTGCAATTGCTAACGCATTAAGACTTCTCACATTACCGGAAGAAATTATAAAATTGGTTTCATCTAAAGAGCTTTCAGCAGGTCACGCAAGAGCACTTTTAACATTAGAAGATGATAAAGCAAAAATTGAACTTGCGAAGTTAGTTGTAAAAGAAGATATTTCTGTAAGAGAAACTGAAAGACTTGCAAGAAAGCAAATAAAAACAGAGCCTACGGGTAAAAAGACAAAAAAGAGAAATCCTTATTATGATGAAGTCGAACTTGCTTTAAGTGATGTTTTACAGAGAAAAGTAAGAGTTACAAAGTCAACCAAAAAAGGTGCAATTGAAATCGAATTCTTTGACGATGAAGATTTAAAGAAGCTTATTAAAATATTTGACAATGAATAATTTTAGAGGTAGGTAATTCCAGATGATAGATATTAAATTTTTAAGAGAAAATCCAGAAGTAGTAAAAGAAAATATCAAAAAGAAATTTCAGGACAAAAAGCTTCCACTTGTAGATGAAGTTATTGAACTTGATAAAGAAAGCAGAGCTATTAAAGGCGAAGCAGATAATTTGAGAGCTTCAAGAAATAAAAACAGTAAGATGATTGGTGCTCTTATGGCTCAGGGCAAAAGAGACGAAGCCGAGGCAATGAAAAAACAGGTTGCCGAAGATGCTAAACGTCTTGCAGAGCTTGAGGGTCTTGAGGTTGAACTTTCTAAGAAAGTTAACGATATTATGATGGTTATTCCCAATATCATCGACCCCAGTGTTCCCATTGGTAAGGATGACTCCGAAAATGTTGAAATCGAGCGTTTCGGTGACCCCGTTGTTCCCGAGTTTGAAATTCCTTATCACCGTGAAATTATGGAAAGTTTCGACGGTATCGATCTGGACAGTGCGGGTAGAGTAGCGGGTAACGGTTTCTACTACCTTTGCGGTGATATTGCAAGACTTCATTCTGCGGTTATTTCCTATGCAAGGGATTTTATGATTGACCGTGGTTTCACATATTATATTCCTCCCTTTATGATTCGTTCAAACGTTGTAACAGGCGTTATGAGCTTTGCGGAAATGGATGCTATGATGTATAAAATCGAGGGTGAGGACCTTTACCTTATAGGTACCAGCGAACACTCTATGATTGGTAAATTCATCGACACCATTGTTCCCGAGGAAAAGCTTCCCCAGACGCTTACAAGCTATTCACCCTGTTTCCGTAAAGAAAAGGGTGCTCACGGTATTGAGGAACGCGGTGTTTACCGTATTCATCAGTTCGAAAAGCAGGAAATGATTGTTGTTTGTAAGCCCGAGGAAAGCCCCTATTGGTTCGACCAGCTCTGGAAAAACACAGTTGACCTTTTCCGTTCTCTTGATATCCCCGTAAGAACACTCGAATGTTGCTCAGGTGACCTTGCAGACCTTAAGGTTAAATCTGTTGATGTTGAGGCATGGAGCCCCAGACAGCAGAAGTATTTTGAAGTCGGTTCTTGCTCAAACCTTTCCGATGCTCAGGCAAGACGCCTTAAAATCCGTGCGGGCGGTAAGGATAAAAAGTACTTCCCCCATACCCTTAACAACACCGTTGTTGCTCCTCC
>JAZUNC010000133.1:0-4359 GCA_045603945.1 Acutalibacteraceae bacterium
TTTCGACTATGAAGAGTTTTCGCAGAAGCATTACCATAAAGGCTATTTCGATTACGAGGCAGACGGCTTCGGTCCCATTTATGAAAATGCGGATGAGCTTGTAGAATATATCGAAGCTTTGGCAGCAAAGGGTTTTGCAAACAGCGAGCCGTATATTTCCCGACACAAAGATTTCTTTAATCTTTACGATACCGATAACTGCAAGCGTAATTATGAAGCAATAAAAGAAAGATGGAACTGATAATATGAGCATCGATGCAAATAAACCTATCGATTTTGTAATTGTTTGGGTGGATGGAAACGATCCAGAATGGCGGCAGGAAAAAGCCAAATACGATGGAAGTATCGTCACCGCGTCCAACAGTGAGGTACGCTATCGCGATTGGGATAATCTGCAGTATTGGTTTCGTACCGTGGAAAAATTCGCCCCGTGGGTAAATAAGATACATTTTGTCACTTGGGGACATCTGCCCTCTTGGCTTGACACCTCTAACCCTAAGCTGAGTATTGTAAAGCATACAGACTTTATACCCGAAAAGTATCTGCCCACCTTCAGCTCACATACTATAGAGCTTAATCTTCACAGAATAGAGGGTCTTGCAGAGCAGTTTGTATATTTTAATGACGATATTTTTCTTACCGCACCCGTTAACCCCGAGGATTTCTTTAAAAACGGAAAGCCCTGTGATACGGTCGCACAGGACTGTATCTTTTTTGGAAAGGACAGTGCAGGCTTTTTTAACGGTGCCAATGTAACAGTGGTAAATTCTAACTTTAAAAAGCGTGAGTGCATAAAAAAGAATCTGGGTATATGGTTTAATCCTAAAAACGGATTTCGCAATATAGTAAGAACGACTCTTCTTATGCCGTGGCCTTGGTTTCCAGGATTTTATTATCAGCATGTCGCCACAAACTTTTTAAAGTCGAATTTTGACGAGGTATGGGAAAAAGAGTTCGATATACTTGACGAGACCTGCAGTCATAAATTCCGTAAAAACGGTGACGTGAACCAGTGGGTAATAAAGTTCTGGCAAATGGCTAAAGGGCAGGTGTCGGTACGCAGCGATAAATTTGCATATTGCTACCATATTAAAGAGAGTAATTTTGCCCGTCTTTGCGAGGATATTCCGTCGGGAAGACATAAAATGCTTTGCTTAAACGATACGGCGAACACCTTGGATTTCGAAACTAAAAAAGAAAAGGTGAATCAGGCGTTTGAAAAACTTTTGCCTGACAAATCGGGTTTTGAACTATAAATTTAGGAGAGATATTTAATGGTTGAACAGCACATAATTAAACCTGTGTTTGAAAACTGTAAAAACTGCATAATTATGAGCACCGATAACGGTTTTGCTCCTGCAACGGCAGTTGCCATACAGTCGGTTATCGATACCGCATCAAGCGAAAACTGTTATGACATTATTATATTGCATTCAAGAGTGACACCCTTTATGCAGGAGGCAATCCTATCTATGGAAATGCCTAAAAATATTTCGGTTAGGTTCTATAATGTTTCCGATATAGTCGATAGTATGATTCTTTATACAGCTAACCGCAAATCCATAACAATGGAAACATATTACCGACTCTTCGCCCCTTGGCTTTTGGACGAGTCATATGAACGTGCGTTTTATTTTGACGGCGATATGGTGGCTACAAGGGACATATATTCTGTTTTTGATTGCGATATGGGTAATAAGCTCATTGCAGCGGTAAAGGATTATTGGGGAATATGTAACTGTTTTATGCCCGACGACCCTCGCCGCGAATATCAAGAGAGTATCGGTATAAAGGATGTGGAGGGCTATGTAATAGCCGCTACCGTGCTTTTCAATCTGCCTGAGTTCCGTAAAAAGTTCAGTCTTAAGCAGATGGTAGATATGTGTATGCAAAACGAGTGGAAGCAGCACGATCAGGATGTTATCAACCTGCTTTGTCAGGGTTCGATTCATTATCTTAGTGCCGATTGGGGTATGGTCAGTGATTACGGTAACAACCATTACCTACCTAAATATTTGATTGATGAGCTTAGTGCTGTAACAGATCCTATACTTATCCACTATGCAGGCTCGCGAAAGCCTTGGTTTAAGCCTTATACAGAGGGCTATATGTTCTTTTGGAGATATGCTGAAAAAACACCGTTTTTCGAGCATCTCGTAAACAAAATAGTGTCTCCCGAATTTCGTGCAAATCTTCTTGCCGAGATGGCACAAGGGAATTTAGATTATAGATATACTGCAGATGAAGTAATTTCCACCTATAAGGGTGTGGATCTTGTTACAAGAGGGAATTATGCAGGCCCCGTAACCTATCATCAGATTAATGTTACTGACGGAGTTCTTCATCTTTGCGGTTCGGCTTATTATTATGCATATCCCGAAAACCTCGAAATGGAGGTTTTTGTAAAAATCAATGATAAGATTCTCCCTGCAGATCGTCAGTATACCGACAACCTTTACCGACAGGAAGACGGCAGAATGACCTGCCGCGGTGAGCTTTTTGAGCTTGATTATACCCTTGACAGCAATGTAGGGGAGTATAATATTTCTGTGGTCTGTAAAATCGGCGGTTATACACTTGAAAAAAAAGATTTGCGTTTTAATCAGTTTGCACCCCTTACAAGACGCTACAGAAATTGCTATTACTATAGTGACGGCTGGGTTGTAAAAATGAACGGCTCTCAAACAGGCCTTATGGTACGGTTCGCAAATAAAAAGACGGTAAAGCAGTATGAAAAACGCTTCTGTAATGAACTGAGGGCAACAGGAAAGCAGGCAGAGAAAAACGCCCTTGTTATAAGACCGTTAGTTCGTTTTCTTAAAAAGCTTATTAGAAAGCCCATTTGGATGGTTTCAGACCGAATGATGAAGGCAGACGATAACGGAGAGGTTTTCTTCAAATATCTTTGCGATAATAAGAAGAAAGAGGTCAAGCCTTATTTTGTGCTTAGTAAAAAATCTCCCGATTATAAACGTCTTAAAAGTATAGGCAGTGTAGTTGAGCCTTATTCTATCAAGCACCGTATATGCCATTTGCTTGCTGAGTATACAATTTCTTCTCAAACCGATCTGGTTTTCAGAAACCCTATGAGAAAAAGCGGCAGAGCATATATGGATATACTAAGTGAGGTAAAATTTATCTTTTTACAGCACGGTGTTATTCATAATGATATTTCAGGCTGGCTTTGCAAGCGTAGACAGATGTGTGTAGGATTTGTGACAACCACCGAGAAAGAAAGAGCCTCAATTATAAATGGAAATTATAATTACAGCGGCGACGAAGTGTGGCTTACAGGTATGCCTCGGTTTGATAACCTTGAGGATAAAAGAGAAAAGATCGTCACGATACTTCCCACATGGCGTCGTTTTCTTACAAAACGGCAAAACCCCGAAACAGGAATATGGGAGCTGGTTGAAAATTTTGCAGATACAAAATATGCTGCATTTTATCGTGAACTGATGAATAATTCCCGTCTTAATAGTGCGGCAAAAAAATATGGTTATAAAATTCAGTTCAAAATCCATCCCTCTTTCTTTACCCACGAAAGTCAGTTCGGCTTCGATAAGGATGTAGAGATTGTTGACCGTAATATGCCCTACCGCGAAATATATTCTAAGAGCAGTCTTATTGTTACTGACTACTCATCAGCGGTTTACGATTTTATATATCTGAGAAAGCCGATGATTTATTGCCAGTTTGACAGGGAAGATTTCTTCGAGAACCATATGACCGATAATGTCGAGCTCAACTACGAGAGCGAGGGCTACGGAGAGGTAAATCTTGATCTTGAAAGCACAATAAACACAATTATTGATTATATGGAAAATGACTGTCAGCTTAAGGACAAGTATCGTCAGCGTATTGATAGCTTTTTTGCCTTTAACGATAGGAATAACTGTAAGCGTATTTATGAAAAAATTATTAGTTTGAAATAATATCTGTTACAAGGAGTTGATACCAACTCCTTGTAGTGCATTTTCGGGGGATAAATATGAATAATGTAATTGTTGTGGCAAACAGGAGAAATTACGGTATAGACTTGCTCCGTATAGTATCTATGCTGATGGTTGTGATTCTTCATATCTTGGGGCAGGGCGGAGTTTTGAAGACGGCTGAAAGGCTGACTTTAGGGTATGAAGCAGCATGGTTTTTGGAAATAATTTGCTACTGTGCAGTAAACTGCTATGCTTTGATTTCGGGCTATGTTGGTGTTGATGCAAAATATAAGTATTCCAATATAGCTTACATATGGCTTCAGGTCATCTTTTATGCAGTAGGCATTGCCTTAGTGGCGGCATTTATTTCACCGGAAATATATGTGGATGCGGTTTTAGAGGGTATTACTCCTGTATGCAGTAA
>JAZUNC010000134.1:0-1781 GCA_045603945.1 Acutalibacteraceae bacterium
ATCCCGCGCTTATCCCGTCTTTTTGCGGAAAGGGTTTTTATGGCCTTCACGTGCATGAGGCGGCTTTGGAGTACGGTGTTAAAGTTACCGGCGCCACCGTTCATTTCGTTAACGAAATCCCCGATGGCGGAAAGATCATCATGCAAAAAGCCGTTGAGGTAAAAGACGGCGATACTCCCGAAATTCTGCAAAAAAGAGTTATGGAAGAGGCAGAATGGAAGATACTTCCTATGTCGGTTGAAAAAGTTGCAAAAGAAATTAAAGGATAAAGGTGAAATTTATGGCAATGTTCGATTTAAAAACATTACTCAGCGAAAATTCATATCCCGGACGCGGAATTGTCATCGGTAAATCTGCCGACGGAAAATCTTCTATGATAGCATATTTCATTATGGGCCGAAGCGTAAACAGCCGCAACCGCATTTTCGAGCGTTTTGAGGGCGGTATGAGAACCAAGGCTTTCGACGAATCAAAGCTATCCGACCCCCACCTTATCATCTACAACCCCTATCTAACGACTAAGGGCGGTAATATTGACATCATTACCAACGGTGACCAGACCAACACTATTTTTGATTACATAAACCAAGCAGATCATCACTTTGGTTTTGAAGAGGCTTGTGATGTTCGTGAATTTGAGGACGACGCTCCTAACTTCACCCCCAGAATTTCGGGTATCCTTTATTACTGTTTCCCCCGAAACACCTTTGCTTATAAAATGTCTATTCTTAAAAGTGCAGACGGCAGAGGAGAATCTTGCAGAAGATACTTCTACAACTATAATGCTCCCGAAGACGGTGTAGGTCATTTTATCCACACCTATAAGTGTGATGGAAATCCCATACCCTCATTCTACGGAGAGCCCGAAGAGGTAGCAATGCCCAATACCGCACAAGAGCTTGCCGACCTTTGCTGGAACAATCTGAACGAAGACAACAAGGTTTCTCTCTTTGTTCGTCAAATACCTCTCGACGGCAGTGAGCCCACCGAGATAATTATCAATAAGAACAAATAAACGGAGGCAAATATGAAAGAATTCGAACTTAAATACGGTTGCAACCCCAACCAGAAACCCGCAAAAATCTTTATGCACGACGGCAGTGAGCTTCCGATTGAGATTTTAAACGGTCGCCCAGGCTTTATAAATTTTCTTGATGCATTTAATTCTTGGCAGCTTGTAAAGGAGCTTAAAGAGGCTTTAGGTATGCCTGCGGCAACCTCCTTTAAGCACGTAAGCCCCACCTCTGCAGCTATCGGACTTCCTCTTTCAGATAAGCTTAAAAAGGCATGCTTTGTAGACGATATTGAGGGACTTGACGAATCTCCTCTTGCCTGTGCATATGCAAGAGCTCGCGGTACCGACCGTATGTGCTCATTTGGTGACTGGGTTGCACTTTCTGATGTCTGCGATGTTACCACCGCCCTTATGATAAAGAGGGAAGTGTCCGACGGTGTTATCGCCCCTGGATACACACCTGAGGCTTTAGAAATTCTTAAATCCAAGAGAAAAGGCTCTTATAACATTGTAAAAATTGACCCTGATTTTGTTCCTGCTGAAATCGAGCATAAACAAGTATACGGTATTACCTTCGAGCAGGGAAGAAATGAGTTTAAAATAAATAAAGAACTCCTTTCGAACATCGTAACCGAAAATAAGGATATGCCCGAATCTGCTGTTCGCGACCTTATAATTGCCCTTATAACCCTTAAATACACCCAGTCCAACTCGGTATGCTATGCTGTAGACGGACAGGCTATCGGTGTTGGTGCAGGTCAGCAGT
>JAZUNC010000135.1:0-1916 GCA_045603945.1 Acutalibacteraceae bacterium
TCGGTATGACTAAAGAGGAGCTGGAAGACAACCTTGGCACCATTGCAAAATCGGGCTCTCTTGCCTTTAAGGAGAATATGACGGCAGAGGACGAGGAGAAAGCCGCAAACATCATCGGTCAGTTCGGTGTAGGCTTTTACTCTGCCTTTATGGTTGCCGACAGGGTAACCGTCACCACCCTTTCTTATAAGAGCGAGCAGGGATATAAATGGGTGTCCGACGGTGTGGACGGCTATACCGTTACCGAATGTGACAAAGAGACCGTAGGCACATCTATTGAAATGCACATCAAGGAAGACACCGAGGATGTAAAATACAGCGAATTTATTGACGAATACCGACTTAAATCCCTTATCAAGACCTATTCCGATTATATCCGCCACCCCATAAAAATGAATGTCACCAAGTATAAAGAGGTGGGCGAGGGAGAAGATAAGAAGAGCGAGCCATATACAGAGCTTGACACCGTAAACAGTATGATTCCCCTTTGGCAGAAAAACAAAAAAGAGGTTACCGAGGAGGAGCTTGACAGCTTTTATAAGGACACCTTTTACGATTTCGAAAAGCCTCTTCTTACGGTGCAGACCTCTACCGAGGGTATGGTTTCATACAAATCTCTGCTTTTTGTGCCTGCGGCTCTGCCCTATAACTACTACACCAAGGATTTTGAAAAGGGCTTAAAGCTTTACTCATCGGGTGTGCTTATTATGGATAAATGCGGTGACCTTTTGCCCGACCATTTCCGCTTTGTTAAGGGTGTTGTAGACAGCGAAGACCTTTCTCTCAACATTTCCCGTGAAATGCTTCAACAGGACAAACAGCTTAAGGTAATTGCAACAAGCATAGAAAAGAAGATTAAGTCCGAGCTAAAAAAGCTACTTGAAAACGACCGCGAAAAATACGAAAAGTTCTTTAGCGTTTTCGGCTTGCAGCTTAAATACGGAGTGGTTTCCGACTATGGTATAAATAAGGATAAGCTTAAAGACCTGCTCTTATTCCGCTCTTTAAAGGAAGATAAAATGATTACCATTGCCGAATATATTGCGGCTATGGCAGAAGACCAGAAGCACATATACTATGCCTGCGGAGAATCTGTGGCAAAGATAGGTGCTCTTCCACAGGTTGAACTGGTGCGTGACAAGGGCTACGATATGCTTATGCTCACCGACGAGGTGGACGAATTCGTTATGCAGATACTCGGTGCCGAGGGAGAAAAGGACTATTGCTCCATAAACTCGGATAACGCCGACCTGTTAGATAAATCCGACGAAGAAAAGGCAACCGCCGCCGAGGAAGAAAACAAGGAAATGCTTGATTTCCTTAAAGAAGCCTTAAAGAATGATGTTGCACAGGTGGTTATCTCTAAAAAGCTTAAGACCCACCCTGTTTGCCTTTCCTCCACAGGACCTGTCACCTTGGAAATGGAAAAATATTTTGCTCAGATACCTGGAGATGAAAACAAGCCCAAAGCCCAGCGTGTTTTAGAGCTTAATGCCTCTCACCCTGTGTTTGAGCGGCTTAAAACACTGTATAGTGAAGATAAAGAAAAAGCAGGAAAGCTTGCAGAGATTCTTTACTGTCAGGCTCTTCTCATTGCAGGACTTCCCATCGATAACCCCGCCGAGTATACGGAACTTGTGTGTGAATTGCTATAGAGGTAGACGGTTCGCAACACTACGACCTTGACGGATATGTCAAGGAAGATATGGAGAGAACAAAATATCTTGAAGAATACGGTATAAAGGTAATAAGGGTATTAAATGGGGATATAAAGAAGAATTTCGGTAAAGTGTGTGATGATATTGTTGAATATGTGCGTCAATCCCTCCACCGCTAACGCGGTCCCCCTCCCTTTACACAAGGGAGGCTAAGCCCTAAAAAATTTTTCTTTACTTTTTAAACTCTTTGTGCTATAC
>JAZUNC010000136.1:0-9924 GCA_045603945.1 Acutalibacteraceae bacterium
GAAGGGGTTTGGATAAGAGTCATTTTTGCCAAAGGCAAAAATGTTCGTCGAAGCAGCCGCAACACCGCGATAGGTGGTGCGGTCTGCCCGAGTCTCGAGTAAGGCGAATTTTTTCGGCAACACCCGCGGTGTTCGAAAAAAGCCGACGGAGAGTATCCCGTCAAAACAAAGACTTTCAAGTATATACGGGTGCAAAACCACCAGAGTAAGGTTTTTATTTTATATCTCCGTTTGCAGGATTATCTAAAAGCTTACCGTCCTCTGAAAATCTTGAGCCGTGACAGGGACAGTCCCAACTGTGCTCCGCCTTGTTCCACTTAAGGGCACAGCCAAGGTGCGGACAGCGTTTTGTTGTGGGTGTAAGCAGATTTGTTACAGCCTCAGCACCGTTTACGAGAAGTTGGGGTTTTAATATGCTACGTGAGGGACTGAAAACCTCTGCGTAATCAGGTTTGCTTCCAAGCACCGTGTCGCTCAATATCATTGCCGCCGTCATTGCTGAGGTCATACCCCATTTGTTAAACCCGCAAGCGGTATACAAATTCGGGGTTTTGGCGGAATATTGTCCGATATACGGTATGTCGTCCAAAGACATGCAATCCTGAGCCGCCCAAGCCCCTACCGAGTAGGCATTTGGATATACTGCAGCGGCAAAACGGTGCAGCTCTTCATAGCTACCCCCTTTTTTACCTGTTCGGTGTCCGCCACCACCCAAAAGCAAAAGCTCTCCGTGACTTCTAAAGGATAAACCTTTTTTATCATCATCCACAAACATTCCGTTTGGTCTTTGTGCCCACTTGAGGGAAAGTACGTAGGACCTGTGCTGATAGAGCTTTAAAAAATAACTTCCGTGTTTATTTATAAAAGGGAAGTGGGTTGTTACGATTACCTTATCTGCCTTGATTTTTCCACCGTCATATATGGCAGTATTACCTACCATCTCTTTTATAAAGGTGTTTTCATATATGTTAAGACCTTTGGATATTTCTTTAATGAACTTCAGGGGATGAAACTGGGCTTGATTTTTAAAGCATACTCCCCCTGCGGTTTTAATAGGCAGCGGCATATGCTCGTAAAATTTTGCTTCGAAGCCTGTCTTCTGAACTGCGGCGGCTTCCCGTTCAAGTTTTCGGCGGTTATCTACCGAATAGACAAAATTATCCTTTCTTTCAAATTCACAATCAATATTTTTGCAGAGCTTTACATACATTTCAAAGGCTTTTTTATTGGCAGAAAGGTACATCTGAGTTTTTTCAATCCCGTATGAGTCAAGCATTTTGTCATATATAAGTCCGTGTTGAAAGGTTATTTTTGCGGTGGTGTTACCTGTTATTCCACCGCAAATACGCTCCTTTTCCACAAGAAGATAGTTAACCCCCTGACGGTGTAAAAAATAGGCAGTAAGAATTCCTGCAATACCGCCGCCGATAATAAGAACATCGGCAGTTTTATCTCCCGACAAGGCAGGAAAGTTCGTCAGCTCGGTGTTTATTTGCCATATAGATCTGTTTTCACACATTAATATCACTCGCAATATAAAACTTCATATTATATTGTAATGCTTATTATCCAAATTATTCCGAAAAAAGCCTTCCTGAACGAAATTATTCAGAAAGGCTTTTTGTTATATGATAAAACTGAGCAACAGCATAATAGCTAGAAGGAGGAAGTTAAGCAGGGTGAAAATCAAAAAATATTTTCCTTTTTGGCGAGGCGCCGTATGGGCAATATATTTATATGAAATAAGGCTTGCCATTGAGGCTATCATTGTGCCCAGACCTCCGATGTTAACGCCAATGATTAAATCGGTAAACTTGTCGGTAAAGCCAGAAAGGAGAAGTGCCGCAGGCACATTGCTGATGATTTGACTTGCTAAGGCAGAGAAAAGAATCTCTTTGCCCTTTAAAAGCAATTCGATAAGTTCGCGTAAAAACGGGATGTTTCCCATATTTCCAACAAATATAAAGAAGCCTACAAATGTAAAAAGCAGGCTGTAATCTACAGCTAAAACCGTTCTCTTATCGAATACAAGCAGCAAAATTAAAACAGCCGCCAGACAAATTAAATAGTTTAACAGCTTCAGCACGCCGAGCAAGCTTATGACAAAAAGCAGGAGGTAAATAACCGCAAGCTTTATATCTATAGGTTTTTGCTCTGTTTGGGTGTAGATAATGGGTGAAGCCTTGGTGCACATAATGCATACCGTCAAAGCAAGAAGTGTAACCGCGGCATAAGGAAGCATGGCGATAAATATATCGCTAAAGCCAATGTCAGAAATGCTGTAAAGGTATATATTTTGCGGATTGCCTATAGGGGTAAGACAGCTACCCATATTTGCGGCTATCGTTTGCAAAACCACCGTCATAGGCAGCAGATCGGTTCGTTTCGCCAAGGTGAGTACGGTTATAGCAAAGGGAACAAAGGTTATTAGTGCAACATCGTTGGTGATAAGTGCAGAAAAAAAGAAACAAAGCAGCACCAGCACAGCTTGAATACCCCGAGCAGAAGAGGTTCTTTTCAGCAGAGTATTTGCACAAAAAGAGAAAACGCCTGCCTTTTTAAGCCCTGCCATTACCGCCATAAGACAGAAAAGCAGAGCAAGGGTTTTGAAATCTATATATGAGATGTAATTTGCGTTGGGAGCAACAAAAAACATTGAAACTATTGCAAGCAAAACAGAAACGCAAAGCACAACCTCTTTTTTTATAAACGAAATTATTTTATTCATTAACGGCGTTCATCCTTTAACCTGAGTAGGCGGTCATCCAGACAAAAGAATATCACACCAAGGCTCGGTTGTCAAATTCAATATCTTTTTATGTCGAAATTTGCAAATAAGGGCATAGAAAATGGGTAATCACAGCTGTTTAAAGACATCGAATTGTGGAAAGTGTACAAAATTCAAAGATAAAAATTGTTTGTGACATTGTAGATTTCACAAAATCTCTCTTGCAAAATGCAGATAAATTTGGTAAAATTAATATAACCAGAGTAATAGGTTACAAATAAGACGGTGGTGAGCCCCATCGTCTACTTCCGGTTGAGGTGATTTATGTTTCACGCAGACAAAACAATTGAAGAAAGATTGCAGCTGTTCCACAACCAACTTTGTGCCGATACTTATGATATATTAGGTTCGCATTTTATAGACGGACTGGTTATATTCAGAGTTTGGGCACCAAATGCTTCGGCAGTAAGTGTTGTCGGAGATTTTAATGGTTGGAATGCAGAGGCCAACCCGATGTCTAAGGTGACAAGCGGTATTTGGGAAGCACAGGTCGAAGGGCTTAAAAACTATGATGCTTACAAGTACGCAGTAACCGATCATGCGGGACACACTGTTTTTAAGGCCGACCCTTATGCACGACATAGTCAAACAGCACCCGATACGGCATCCCGTATATATGACGGCACCAGCTATAAATGGGGCGACAAGAGTTGGCAAAACAAAATCAAAAATGCGGATATATATTCTTCACCTATTAATATTTATGAGGTTCATTGCGAGTCATGGCGTAAATACGAAGACGGCTCTAATTTCGATTATGTCAAGCTGGCTGAGGAATTATCAGAGTATTTAAAGGATATGGGATATACCCATGTTGAGTTTATGCCTATGACCGAATATCCTTTTTCAGGCTCATGGGGATATCAGGTTACAGGTTACTTTGCGCCAACCTCCCGTTACGGCACTCCCGATGACTTCAAGAAGATGATAGACATCTTCCATAAAGCAGGTATCGGCGTAATTCTCGACTGGGTGCCTGCCCACTTCCCACGAGACGAGCACGGTCTTTTCCGCTTCGACGGAACCTGCTGTTACGAGTATGACGACCCTCGACGGGGAGAGCATAAGGAGTGGGGCACCTGCGTATTCAACTACGGTAAGGTAGAGGTTATGAACTTCCTCCTGTCCAGTGCCTGTATGTTCCTTAAAGAATTTCATATCGACGGACTGCGTGTTGATGCAGTAGCTTCTATGCTTTATCTTGATTACGGAAGAAAAGACGGAGAATGGGCACAAAATCAGTATGGCGGAAACGAGCATATAGAGGCAATTGAGTTCCTGCGTCGCCTTAACGAAGCCTGCTTTGCAGTAAATTCCAATGTCCTTATGATAGCCGAAGAGTCAACGGCATGGCCAATGGTTACCAAGCCTACCGACTGTGGTGGACTGGGCTTCAACTTTAAATGGAATATGGGTTGGATGAATGATACCCTGCGTTATCAGTCTATGGACCCCATTTTCAGAAAGTATGAGCATAACCTGATAACATTTTCCTTTATGTATGCCTTTTCCGAGAACTTCATACTTCCTATTTCTCATGATGAGGTGGTTCACGGAAAATGCTCACTCATAAATAAAATGCCTGGCGAATACGACCAGAAATTCGATAATTACCGTGCCTATATGACCTATATTATGGCACATCCGGGCAAAAAACTTATCTTTATGGGAAGCGAGTTTGCTCAGTTTATCGAGTGGGACTACAAAAAAGAACTCGACTGGGTGCTTCTTTCATATGACAAGCACCGTCAGACCAAAGATTTTGTTCAGGCTCTTAACAAATTTTATCTTGAACATCCCGAGTTTTACGAACAAGACTTCAGCGGTGCAGGCTTCCAATGGATTTCGGGTGAAGATTCAGAGCAAAGCATAATTTCCTTCCGCCGAAAAGCAAAAGACGGTAGCGAGATATTAGTAGTTTGCAACTTTGCTCCTGTCACCCGTGAAAAATATCGCATAGGAGTGCCTATGACAGGCACCTACAAAACGGTTTTCTGTTCCGATTGGACCCAATTTGGCGGAAAAACCGAAAAGGTGTCGAGAGGGGTAAAATCACAGAAGGTTCCAATGCATGGTGAAAGTAATTCTATGGAAATTACTATTCCGGGAATGTCTGTGACATATTATAAAAAATATACCCGACGCTGACAGAGTGAAATCGTAATAACTAGTCCCAAATAATAATATAATATCATTAGGAGATGAGAATATTGAAAAAAACAGAATGTGTCGCAATGCTTTTGGCTGGAGGACAAGGTAGCCGACTCGGCGTTCTTACCCAAAAAATTGCAAAACCCGCAGTCCCATACGGAGGAAAGTACAGAATAATCGACTTCCCTCTATCCAACTGTGCCAATTCAGGAATTGATACAGTAGGAATACTTACCCAGTATCAGCCTCTCGAGCTGGCAGATTATGTAGCTTCAGGTAAGCACTGGGATCTCGACCGTCAATCTGGCGGCGTACATGTTTTACCTCCATATCAGCAGATTAGCGGAGCTGATTGGTATAAAGGAACAGCAAACGCAATTTATCAGAATCTTAACTTTATCGAGCGTTACAACCCTGAGTATGTGCTTATTCTTTCGGGTGACCATATTTATAAGATGGATTACTCTAAGATGATACAGCAGCATAAAGAAACAGGTTCAGACTGTACAATCTCGGTAATTGAAGTGCCTATGGAGGAGGCTTCCCGTTTCGGTATTATCAACTGTAATCCCGACGGCTCTATCTACGAGTTTGAAGAGAAGCCGAAGGAGCCTAAGAGCAACCTTGCATCTATGGGTATTTATGTCTTTAATTGGGATAAGCTGCGTAAGTATCTTACCGAGGACGAAGCTAAAGAAAACTCGTCTAACGACTTCGGTAAGGACGTTCTTCCTACAATGCTCAGCGACGGAAACAAGATGATGGTTTACCGTTTTAACGACTATTGGAAGGATGTAGGAACAATCGAATCCTTGTGGGATGCAAACCTCGACCTTTTAAATCCCAAAATCGACCTTAATCTTTCAGATCCTAACTGGAAGATTTATTCGGGAACACAGGGCCTGCCTCCTCAGTACATAGCAGATACTGCCGATGTTGAAAATTCTTTGGTAACAGTTGGCTGTAATGTTTACGGTAAGCTTGATTATTCCGTGCTCTTCGAGAATGTTACTGTAGAAGAGGGTGCAACGGTAGAGTATGCTCTCGTAATGCCTGGCTCACACATTAAAAAAGGTGCCGTTGTTCGCTATGCAATAGTAGCAGAAGACACCGTTATAGAAGAAAATGCAGTTATCGGCGAAAGCCCCGAAACAGTAGGAAATATCGACGATTGGGGTATTGCAGTTATCGGTGCAGGACTTACTGTTGGCAAGGATGCAAAAATTACTGCAGGTAAAATGATAACTAAAGATGTTGAGGACGGTGAAGTTATATGATTACAAATAATACATTAGGAATTGTTTTTGCAAATTCTCACGATGCCCTGCTCGGAGAAATGACTAAGCATCGTTCTATGAGCTCTTTGCCCTTTGGCGGAAGATACCGTCTTATCGATTTCGCTCTTTCAAATCTTTCCAATGCGGGAATCGATAAGGTCGGCGTTATAACCAAGGCTAACTATTATTCTCTTATGACCCATATCGGAAACGGAAAGCCTTGGGATCTCGACCGTAAAAACGGAGGTCTTTCAATACTTCCTCCCTATGCATCCCCCGATGCACAGGTATATAAAGGAAGAACCGAAGCTATTTACGGTATTTTAGAATATCTTCTTGAGTCTACTGAGGAAAATATTGTAATTTGCGACAGCGATGTTGTAGCCAATATTGACGTTAAAAAGCTTATTAAATATCATAAGGAAAAGAATGCCCAGATAACTATTGTCTATACTCACGGCGATAAGCCCGATGGTCAAGACGATATGATGGACTACAAGTTCGATTCTGACGGCAGAATCATTGCCGTAAATTTCGACGAGGCAAAGGATTGCGATTACAGCCTTGATACCTTTGTCATCGGAAGACAGCTTCTTATTGATATTGTTGTTTCGGAAATTAGTGCAGGCAGAGTAAGTCTGTCACACGGAATTTTCGGTAAGGGATACAACAAATACCGCATTTATGGCTATGAGCATAAGGGTTATGCCGCAGTTATGGAAAATGCAGAAAGCTATTTTAATGCAAATCTTGCCCTTTTAGACCCCGAAGTCAGAAATGATGTTTTCAGCAGAGAAAGACCTATCTATACTAAAACCAGAGATGATATGCCTGCTAAATACGGCTTAGAGTCTAAAGCTCAAAAAGCCCTTATTGCCGACGGTTGTATTATTGAAGGTACGGTTAAAAACAGTGTGCTTTTCCGTGGCGTTAAAGTTGAAAAAGGTGCTGTCGTTGAAAACTGTATTCTTATGGAAGGCACCGTTGTGAAGGAAAACAGTAAGGTAAGCAACCTTATTACCGACCGTTTTGTGCAGATAACTGCAAACAAGAATATTGACGGTAAAAACGGCAAGTATTATATAGAAAAGAAAGCTGCTTTATAAACGTTTAAAACAAATACAGCGGTCCTTAAAATGGAGGAAATCAATGAAAATACTTTATGCAACCAGTGAAGCCTATCCTTTTGCCATGTCGGGCGGACTTGCCGATGTAGCAGGTGCTCTTCCAAAAGCACTCCGCCGCAGACTTGTAGGCTGCAGGGTGGTAATGCCCCTTTACGGAAGCGTATCCGAAGAGCTTAAGGCAGAAATGAAGTTTATAACTTCAATTACCGTTCCTGTGTCTTGGAGACGCCAATACTGCGGAATTTTTGAAGCCCGTCATAACGGGGTAGTATACTATCTAATCGACAATCAGTATTATTTCAAGCGTGAGGGACTTTACGGTCATTATGACGATGCCGAGCGTTTTGCCTTTTTCTCCCGTGCAGTTCTGGAAATTTTGCCCTATATCGATAACACTCCCGACATTATTCACTGTAACGATTGGCAGACGGCAATGGTGCCCGTCTTCCTTGACAGATTCTACTGTCACGACCTGCGTTATATAGGCATAAAAACAGTGTTTACCATACATAACATTCAGTATCAGGGTAAATACGGTTTCGAGCTTATAGATGATGTTTTAGGTCTTCCCGAAGATGCTAAAAGCCTTGTGGAGTATGACGACTGTGTAAATCTTATGAAGGCGGCAATACAGTGCTCACATATGGTCACAACGGTATCGCCTACATATGCTAACGAGATTCTCACTCCCGAATATTCTCATGGGCTAAGTCCTATTTTAGAGCAAAACCGTCATAAGCTTTACGGTATAGTAAACGGAATTGATACCGCCGTATACGATCCCGAAACCGACGGTGCTATATTTGCAAGCTATAGTGCAGATGCTCCCGAAAACAAGGCGGTAAACAAGGCAGAGCTTCAAAAATACGTTGGTCTGCCCCAAAAAGCAGATGTGCCCGTTATCGGAATCGTGTCACGTCTTGTCGGACACAAAGGCTTTGACCTTGTTAAATGTGTATTCGAGGATATGCTCAGGGCAAACGTTCAGTTTGTCATACTTGGCTCTGGCGAATGGGAGTTTGAGACCTTCTTCTATGAAATGTCGCAGAGATATTCCGATAAGGTTGCTTTCAAGCTTGGCTTTATTCCCGATTTAGCCCGCAAGATATATGCAGGCGCAGACATCTTCCTTATGCCCTCAAAGAGTGAGCCTTGCGGACTTGCACAGATGATAGCTCTCCGCTACGGAACCATTCCCATCGTGCGTAAAACAGGCGGTCTTAATGATACAATAACCGATGTTTCCTGTGATAACGGAAACGGCTTTGTTTTCAACACCTATAACGCTCACGATATGCTTGAAACCGTTTGGCGTGCTATCGGTATGTATGATAACGATAAGAAGGGTTGGAAAGCCCTTACTGATAAGGCTCTGGCAATAGATAACGGCTGGAATGTATCGGCTGGAGAGTATATAAAACTTTACAAAGAACTTCTTTCGTAGTATAATCGTGGGGTCGGACTTGTCCGACCCCATAAAACACAAATAGGAGAAATTTATGTTAGATATTATAAAGTCCCTTGTTCTCGGCTTTGTGGAGGGCATTACGGAGTGGCTTCCCATAAGCAGTACGGGACATCTTATTCTTGCAGACGAATTTATTAAGCTTGGTGCAAGCGACGAGTTCAAAGAGATGTTCGATGTAGTTATTCAGCTTGGTGCCATACTTGCCGTAGTCGTGCTTTTCTGGAATAAGCTTTGGCCCTTTACCTCGAAAGAAAAGGGCTTCATAAAGCGAAAAAGCATGATGATATGGTCTAAGGTAATTGTTGCCGTGCTTCCCGCGGCCATAATAGGTCTGCTTTTGGATGATTGGATGAACGAGCATCTTTTCAACCCATGGGTAGTGTCTGCAATGCTTGTGTTCTACGGTGTACTGTTTATAATAGTCGAGAATATCAACGCAAAGCGTAAGCCGCAAATTATTTCGATGAAGAATATGTCCTATACAACGGCACTTCTTATCGGAGCCTTTCAGGTGCTCTCCCTCGTTCCGGGAACCTCCCGTTCGGGTGCTACAATTCTCGGAGCAATGATTTTGGGCGTTTCCCGTACTATTGCTGCAGAATTCAGCTTCTTCCTTGCAGTTCCCGTAATGTTCGGTGCAAGCCTTTTAAAGCTAATAAAGTTCGGCTTCAATTTTACAGGAGCAGAGTTTGTAATTCTCGCAGTGGGAATGCTTTCGGCATTTGTGGTTTCCATACTTGCAATCAAGTTCCTGCTTGGATATATTAAAAAGAAAGACTTTAAGGCATTTGGCTATTATCGAATCGTCCTCGGCCTTATCGTTCTTGGATATTTCTGGATATTTGCATAAGAAAACGGGCTTCGGCCTGTTTTTTTATTTCAAGTGGGTACATCATAAATATACGGCGACCGTAGGGGACGGCGTCTTCGCCGTCCCGTAAATTCAAATAGTGGCTGTTTTGATACGGGATAACGATAAAAAATTAAAAATAATAAATTAGAAAACGGGAGAAAAAACGAGTAAAACAGAGTAAGAAAGAGAATGTAAATGTTATTTTTAAATTTATCAAAAAAGGTGTTGACAAACCCATTTTACATTGGTATAATATCAAG
>JAZUNC010000137.1:0-3995 GCA_045603945.1 Acutalibacteraceae bacterium
TAATTGCAACTTTAACCATTGGAATATACCTCCTAAAATTTTTTACTCTTCTATTTTAACCTAAAAATATAAATTTTGCAAGATGTTCGTTTAAATTTTAACGATATTTTTGCAAATATTATAAAATTCGGAAATAATAACCATTAATCCTGCATATATTTTATATTTTTTAGGTCTTTTAACATATATTTTCAGCCTTTATTTGGACAAATTATCGATAATTGCTTCTGCACACTTAATTCCGTCCACCGCCGCCGACATAATACCCCCTGCATAGCCTGCACCTTCTCCACAGGGATAAAGTCCGTATAGACTTACAGAACAAAGTCGGTCGTTTCTTATTATTCTCACGGGGGAGGAGCTTCGTGATTCGGGAGCAGTAAGTATTGCAGAACAATCATCAAAGTCTTTAAGCCTTTCGCCTAGCTTTTTAATTCCTGCTTTAAGAGATTCATTAATAAAATCGGGAAAAATCTGAGAAATATCAGAATAAACAGGGTAGGGCTTTACGGTAGCATTAACCGAGGATGCTTGCTTTTTGCCGTATACATATTCGCCAACCGTCTGTACGGGAACGCCTCTTCCGTCGGTTAGGTTATAAGCCGCTTCTTCAAGTCTTCTTTGAAATTCTACTCCTGCAAGCACATCCTCGCCCGACAAATCCTCGGGCAGCACCTCGGTGAGCACCGCACTGTTTGCATTTTCACCGTCACGGGCAGAGTAGCTCATTCCGTTTACTGCAAGCATATTGTTTTCACTTGATGCGTTAACTACCACACCGCCCGGGCACATACAAAAGGTGTAAACACCCCTGCCGCTTGGCAGATGTACGGCAAGCTTATAGTCGGCGGCACCAAGAGCGGGATGCTCATAAAAATCACCGTACAGAGTTTTGTTAATACTTTTTTGTGTATGTTCTATACGCATACCCACTGCAAATGGCTTGCGAATCATTTCAACGCCGATGTTTTTAAGCATCTCAAAGGTGTCGCGTGCCGAATGTCCCGTAGCAAGTATAAGCTGATTGCACTCGAGTGTATAATCTTTTTCGGAGGAGGTTACATCTATAGATACAAGATTTCCGTTTTTGGTGTTTATTTGCTTTAGCTTATGAGAAAATCTAACCTCTCCGCCGAGAGATATTATTTCTTCACGAATATTTTTAATAACAACCGCCAGAATATCTGTACCTATATGGGGTTTAGCATCGGTTAAAATATTGTCCTTCGCCCCGAATTCATGGAAAAGCTTTAATACAGTTCTGCAACGGGGATCTTTGATGCCTGTGGTAAGCTTTCCGTCCGAAAAAGCACCTGCACCACCCTCGCCGAACTGAACATTAGATTCGCTGTCAAGAGGTTGACCGTTCCAGAACGCGGTTACGTCTGCAGTTCTGTCTGCAACACTCTTGCCTCTTTCTAAAACTATAGGTTTAAGACCTGCACGTGCAAGAGTGTATGCCGCAAAAATTCCTGCAGGACCGAAGCCTACAATAACAGGTCGCTTGTCGGGCTTTATATCCACCTTTTTAAAGGTATATTCATCTTCAGTATATACTTTCGCGTCCTTAATTCGCTTTAAAGCGGCATTTTCGTCCGATTCAAGGGTTAAGATGAAGGAGCAACAGAAACGAACATCATCCTTGTGCCTTGCATCCACCGACCTTCTGAAAAGTCTGGCAGACTTGATTTTTATTCCCCTCAGCTTCGAATGACCTTTAAGACAGGGGAGTAGGTCATTAAAATCGGTATCGAGGGGAAGATTTATATTATTAACAAGTATCATTTGTTTTCTCCGATATATTTTACTGCCTTACTCGCCGCAAGAATTCCGCTGGACCAAGCCCACGCAAGGTTAAATCCTCCGCAGTCTCCGTCAATATCCAGCAGCTCTCCGCAGGCAAAAAGTCCCTTACATCTCTTAGCCATCAAACTATCATTGTAAAACTCGTCGGTAGAAATTCCGCCTGCCGTTACCTGAGAATTAATAAAACCGGTGTTTCCTGTCACCTTTATTTCAAAGCACTTTAAGGCGGCGGCTATCTTCTGTGCTTCTTTATAGCCCAATGTGTATGTTTTGTCAGAAAGCTTGTATCCGCAGTATTTAAGAATAACCTGTCCAAGACGTTTGTTAAGCATACCGGTAAAGAATTCCTCAAGATTTCGGTCGCCAAGCAACTTAATTCTGGAATAAATAGTATCGGTTAAAGTCTTTAGGTCGCTGTACTTAAAAAAGTCTAAAGCTACTGTAAAGTTACCCTCTGTTCTGAATGCCTCACGCGATATGTTCATTATAGCAGGACCTGAAAGTCCGTAGTCACAGAATAAAACCTCGTCATAAACAGTGTTTACAGGCTTTCCGTTTTTAAGTAGGGTTGCATTTGCATCCACCTTAATGCCTTTAAGCTGTTTTACAAAATCAGTTTCGGTTTTAAGCTGAACAATAGAGGGGGTAACCTTAACGGTTTTAAAGCCCATTTCCTTAAGCAGTCGGTAAAAAGCACCGTCACTGCCAAGCTTTTCACCGCCCGAATACAGTCCCGTACAGCATATAACAGCCTTTGCAGTAATTTGGTCATTATCTGAAAAAAGCTTAAAGCTTTTTCCTGTCTTTAGGCTGGTTATTTTGCATCCGCAAACTGTCTTAACACCCAGTCTTTCACATTCAAACCTTAAACAGTCGACTACAGATGAGGCCTGAAGGGAGGAGGGAAAGGCTTTGTTTCCCTCAAAAGCAAAGGGAATTCCAATACTGTTGAAAAACTCTTCAATAATACGGTTGTTATAGTGTTCTAAAGCGTATCGGGCAAATTCAACATTCTCCGAGTGATAACGGTCAAGGGTTATCTTACGGTTTGTAATATTACAGCGACCGTTACCTGTTGTGATGAGCTTTTTTCCTACGCGGTCAAGAGCCTCAAAAACACAGACATTTATATGGGGTGCGTTTCTTTTAGCGGTTATTGCCGATATAAGACCTGCCGCCCCACCGCCTATTATAGCTATGTCAGTAGTATAATTCATTGTTTCACCTAAAATTTAAATATTATTCCTACAATCGCACCAATAGCAATATAAACTATCGGGTGCTTTTTAAATTTCAGTATTCCAAAAAGCAAAAGTGCAAAGAGTACTATTGTTTTAAGGTTAAATATTTCTAAGAAACTGCTTTCGGCGAGATTTATAAGCAGGGGAGAAATCATTGATGTAAGGGATACCGCAAGCATTCCTATAACCGCAGGGCGGAGTGAATAAAAGGTGTCTTTAACAAGCCTGTTTTCACGGAACTTCTCTAAAAATCCTGCAATTATCATAATTATTATAAGACTGGGTAGTACAAGTGCAGTGGTTGCGATAAGTGAGCCTGCAACACCAGCAGTAGAAAAGCCTACATAGGTTGCCATATTTATGCCTATGGGTCCAGGTGTAGATTCCGAAACAGCAATCATATTAGAAAGCTCTTCGCCTGTAAACCAACTGTACTTGTCCGACATATCCATAAGGAATGGAATGGTTGCAAGACCGCCCCCGATAGAGAAAAGTCCTGTTTTAAAAAATTCCCAAAAAAGAAGTAGATAGAGCATCTATTTTACCTCCTTTTTTGCATTAGCCTTGTCGAAAATCCGTTTAGCTGTTACACCTGTAACAGCACTTGTGATTATTACAATTATAGGCGACACGTCAAGGAAAAAAGAAGCGGCAAAAGCACCTAAGGCGATACCTAAGGTAAGTGCATCCTTGATACCCGACTTAATAAGCTTTAAAATAGCTTGAATTATAAGGGCGCAAACCGCAACGCTTATTCCCGCAAATGCACTTTGTGCAATTTCGTTGCCTGCAATAAGCTGAAGCACAGAGGCGAGGAGGGTAATTATTATTTCCGATGGAGTAATAACCCCTAAGGTGGCAAAAATACTGCCTAAAATTTTCTTCCTCTTAAAGCCGATAAAGGTGGCGGTGTTTACTGCGATTATTCCGGGAGTGCACTGACCTACT
>JAZUNC010000138.1:0-8484 GCA_045603945.1 Acutalibacteraceae bacterium
AACGGTATCAAAGTTGGGAGTCTCTCCCGATTTTGCACC
Source organism: Acutalibacteraceae bacterium (assembly GCA_045603945.1). Taxonomy (GTDB): domain Bacteria; phylum Bacillota; class Clostridia; order Oscillospirales; family Acutalibacteraceae; genus SFWF01. The sequence goes on from JAZUNC010000138.1 coordinate 40, forward strand.
CTCAAGGTCAACGAGATGTATATACTCGGCACCGCACTCTTTAAAATCGAGGGCGACCTTTTCAGGGGTTTCACTATATACGGTCATCTGATTATAGTCGCCCTTATAAAGGCGAACAGCCTTACCATCAAACAAATCTATTGCAGGAAAAATATTCATAAACAGTATCCTTTATAATTCACAAAATGCTTTAAGTATGGAAAGTCCCTTTTCTCCGCTTTTTTCGGGGTGGAACTGAACTCCGAAGACATTGCCCTTTTCGGCAGATGCGGTAAGCAAAGCACCATACTCGGTACGGGAGGAAACATATCCGTCACAGTTACTTGCATAGTAGGAATGGACGAAATACATATGGTCTCCTTCATTTAAATATTTAAATATTTTGCTTTTTGGACGGTCTTCAGGGAAAATAAGACCGTTCCAGCCGATATGGGGCACCTTTAAGTCTGTAGGCACTACAGGCTTCATAGGGATGATACTTCCTTTGATAAGACCCAGTCCGTCATACTCGCCGTATTCATAGCTTTTTTCAAAAAGCATCTGCATACCAAGGCAGATACCAAGTAAAGGTTTGCCCTTTTTGGTTTCTTCTATTATTACCTTGTCAAGCCCAGATGCCCGAAGCTTTTCGGCGGCATCGCGAAAGGCTCCTACACCGGGCAAAACCAGCTTTTCGGCACTTTTTATAATTTCGGGGTCTCCTGTGACAACGGTATCTGCCCCAATGCTCTTAAATGAGGAGGAAAGGCTGAAAAGGTTGCCTACTCCATAATCAATTATTGCAATCATTAAAGAACTCCTTTGGTGGAGGGAATTTCACCTGCACAGTCAGGGTCGATTTTTACTGCCTTACGCAATGTTCTTCCCAAGGCTTTGAACGTGCCCTCGATGATGTGGTGTGTGTTTTTACCTGCAAGCTCCTTTATATGAAGGGTTATGTTTGCATTGTTAACAAAAGCAATTAAAAACTCTTCGACAAGCTCGGTATCGAAATCTCCTACCCTGCCAGACGGCAGAGGAAGGTCAAGACCTAAATAGCTTCTGCCCGAAATATCTGTAGCACAGAGAACGACGGTTTCATCCTCAGGCAAATTTCCGTCAAGAATATCGGCGGTGCAAAGAATTAGCGTCTCATCCATAGGAAGAATTATATCACCGTAACGCACAATTCCTTTCATATCGCCAAGGGCCTCTTTAAAGGCTTTACCGAGACAAATACCGATATCCTCGGCAGAGTGATGGAAGTCTACCTGGGTATCTCCATTGCAGTTAACATTCAGGTCAAATCTACCGTGCTTAGCAAAAAGGGTAAGCATATGATCCATAAAGCCGTTACCCGATGCAATATTGCTTTCACCCTTACCGTCGAGATTAAGGGTAAGTGAAATATCTGTTTCGGCGGTTTTTCTTTTTATTTCAGCTGTTCTCATAAATTTACCTCTCTGAGAATTTGGTCGGTAGCTTCAAGCAAAATATCCATTTGCTCTTTTGTTCCAATAGTTATGCGGACATAGTCTTTAATCTTTTCGTTTTTAAAGTGGCGGACAAGGACACCCTTGGACTTGAGAGTAAGATAATAATCCTCACCGCCTATTTTATCCGATTTTGCAAAGACGAAGTTTGCCTTTGAGTCGGTCATACTGGAGCCGCGTTTTTTAAGCTCATTCTTAGTATACTCCCTCACAGACGCTGTTTCAAGATTACATTTTCTATAATACTCTGCATCCTCTAACGCGGCAACACCTGCCAGCATGGTCAGGCGGTTAATGTTATAGGGATTGGTGGAATATTTTATGGTATTAAGGTCGGTTATTAAATCTTTGTGAGCAATAGCAAATCCAAGTCTGCCACCTGCAAGACTACGGGATTTTGAGTAGGTCATAACAACAATAAGATTATTATATTTCTTGGTAAGCGGTACGCAAGACTCTGCACCGAAATCTACATAGGCTTCGTCGATTATAACAACGTCATTAGGGTTGGATTTAAGAATTTCCTCTACCTCACTTGGGGTAAGTGCAAGTCCTGTAGGTGCATTGGGGTTGGCTATTACAACGGTACTGCCTGAATTATAATAATCGGCAGGGTTTACCGAGAAATTCTCTTTAAGGGGAACTTTTTTATACTCTACACCGTAAAGGTCGGCATAGACCTCATAAAAGCCGTAGCTTATTTCAGGAAAATATACACCTTTATTTTTATCGCAAAATGCCATAAAGGAAAAATTCAATATATCGTCTGAGCCGTTACTGATAAAGACATTCTCCTCCCCAACACCATAGGTTTCAGCAAGCTTTTTTACGAGGGCTTTTCCTGTAGGGTCGGGATAGAGATTAAGCTTTTTAACCTCGTCGCTGTTTACCGCCTCAATAACCTTAGGAGAGGGCGGATAGGGTGACTCGTTAGTATTTAGTTTTACATATTTCATATCGGTAGGTTGCTCGCCCGGTGTATAAGGAACGAGGGAAGCAAACCTACTGCTTAAAAATTTGCTCACAAATATGACCTCTTATTTCTTAAATCTGACTGTTGCACTTCTTGCGTGGGCGGATAAGCCTTCCTTTTCGGCAAAGAAAGCAACCTTGTCGGCAACCTGCTCGAGAGCCTCGGGAGTATAGTAGCTATAGGCAGATTTCTTTACAAAATCATCTACAGACAGGGGGCTTGAGAACTTGGCTGTTCCGCTGGTTGGCAAAGTATGGTTAGTGCCTGAAAAATAATCTCCAAGAGCTTCCGGACACATTTTGCCGAGGAATATAGAGCCTGCGTTATCAATAGCATCAAGATACTTAAAGGGCTCGTCCACACAAACCTCAAGATGTTCTGGAGCTATTTCGTTACTAATTTCTATTGCCTGCTCGATAGAATCGACAATAATTATTTTACCGTTATTATCAATAGAAGTACGGGCAATTTCCTCTCGGGGAAGCAATGCGACCTGTCGTTCAAGCTCTGACTGAACCTTTTCGGCAAGCTCTTTACTATCTGTAACAAGTACCGCAGAAGCAAGCTTATCGTGCTCTGCCTGAGATAAAAGGTCAGCTGCAACAAATTCGGGGTTGCAGGTGCCGTCGGCAATAACTAAAATCTCGCTGGGGCCTGCAATCATATCAATAGAAACAAGTCCATAAACCTGTCGCTTGGCTTCTGCAACGAAGGCATTACCCGGACCTACTATTTTATCTACCTTTGGAATAGTTTCGGTGCCATAGGCAAGAGCAGCGATTGCCTGTGCACCGCCCACCTTAAATATTCGGTCTACCCCTGCGATTTTTGCAGCGGCAAGAATTACGGGATTTACCTTTCCATCCTTAGAGGGCGGTGTAGTAATGCAAAGCTCCTTTACTCCTGCGATTTTTGCGGGGATGCTGTCCATAAGCACGGTTGAGGGATATGCCGCAGTGCCGCCAGGAACATAGAGTCCTGCACGCTTAACAGGAACTACCTTTTGACCGAGAATTATACCGTTTTCCTTCTTAATCTCAAAACCTTTTTGCAGTTGGTTTTTGTGATACTCGGTTATATTTTCGGCGGCTTCTTTTATGATTTCGATAAATTCAGGCTCGACCAAGGACATTGCCTCTTCGATTTCCTCATTTGTTACCTCAAGGCAAGAAAGGGTTGCCTTATCGAATTTTTCGCAATATTTATAAAGAGCAGAATCACCGTTTTCGCGGACATCCTTAATAATATCCGTAACAATATCCTCAACACCTGTGGTTGTGCTTTCACGGGAAAGAATTTCGTCAAGTGAAAGCTTATTTATATCATATATCTTTATCATTTTAGAATTTCCTTTTCGATTTTGCTTTTCATAAGCTCTATTTCCTGCGTTTTAAAGCGGAAGCTTGTTTTGTTTGCTATAAAACGGGCACTGATATTAACAATATCCTCGTAAACATCGAGATTATTTTCTCTGAGTGTGCTACCTGTTTCCACAATGTCTACAATAACATCCGACATCCCGAGAATTGGGGCAAGCTCTATAGAACCGTTTAGCTTTATAATGTCGATTTCACGGCTTTTTGAGGCAAAATGCTTTTTTGCAATATTGGGGAATTTTGTGGCTACCTTAATGGTTTTATCAAGAGGTAATATTTCTCCCTTTTTGCCTGCAACAGCCATTCGGCATTTGCCGAAACCAAGGTCTATTAGCTCATAAACATCGGGGGTTTGCTCTAAAAGAATATCCTTGCCTACAACACCTACATCAGCTACGCCCGTTTCAACATAAATTGCAACATCGCTGGGCTTTACCCAAAAATAACGCACGCCGTTTTTTTCGTCTTCGAAAACAAGCTTTCGGCTGTTTTCAAGAATAGAGGGACAACCATAGCCAAGCTTTTCGAAAAGGTTATATACCTTTTCTCCAAGTCTACCTTTAGGCAGGGCAATATTTATTATTTTGCTCACAATTAACCCTCCCCTTTTACGGTGCCTATTGTTATAAGCTTTTTATATTTAATGTTTTTGCATACTGTAGAAGAAACATATACACGGTTGCCCTCTGCTTTAAGCTCTTCTGACACCTTAAACACCTCTTCGGCAGGGGTATCATTACCGTACACAAGAAGCACATCGGCATCAAAGCGTTCGCCCTCATTATCGAGGTAGGAAAGCAAATCCATATATACCGCAAAACCTACTGCACCGCTGTTTTTACCCAGCTTTTTAAGCAGATTATCGTATCTGCCCCCAGAAAGAATGCTTCCCGGTACATTTTCAACAAAGCCCCTAAAGGTAATTCCATTGTAATAGCTGATGTCACTTACAACAGAAAAATCTATATTTATGTTTTCTGCCTTGCCGCTTATCTTTAGTATGCGGCAGACAGTTTTAAGCTCTTCCACAGCAGCGGCTGTTGTATCGTTTACTACAAGCTTTTCTGCAAGAGGAATAATTTGGTCGATATTTCCGTAAAGGGTTGCCAAGGTAGCAATTTTTTCGGTAAGATCTAAATCGATTCCATTTGCAGCACAAACACGGCGTATTTCGTGAGAATTCTTTGTTCCGACATAGGCAGTTATCTCTTCTCTAACCTCATAAGAAACACCTGTACTCTCTAAAAGACCGATAAGAAGGCCCATATGCGAAACATCCAGAACATAGGAATCACTTATTTCATTAAGCGCAAGCTTTGCAAGGGTTATTACCTCGCAAAGAGAATATGTATCAATATCACCGATGAGCTCAAGACCAATCTGAGGTATTTCTTTGAATTCGTGCATATTACCCGAAACTCTGTATACATTTTCACTGTAAAAAAGCTTACGGGGCTCGGTCTCAAAATCAGAGGTGTTTTTTGCAATAGAAAGGGTAACGTCCGGCTTTAAAGCCAATAACTTACCTGTAGGGTCGTTAAAAGCAATAATATTTTCACTTTTTAAAAAGCTTTTGTTTTCGATATAAAGGTCATACTCTTCGAATTTGCTCATTTTAAACTTTTTGTAACCAAAACTACCAAAGAGTGACATAAGCTTCATAGAAATCTTTTCCTCAAAGCTAAGCATAATATTTTCGGGCATAACAGCCTTCCTTTCGGGATTTATATGTGAATGAAGATAGTATAGCACAACATTCCACTTTAGTCAAGTAGTGTGCTAAACAATTTCAAAATATTTTACTATTTTTTGCTGTCTGTAAAACGCAACAATTCCCTGCTCCGAAAAATCTATTCAGAGCAGGGTTATTTTAATATTACTACGCCTCGCAAACGAGGAAACGCCAACCGAATTTATCTTCGAGCCTTCCGAGCTGAATACCTGTAACGGTGTCGTAAATCTTTTGGCTTACCTCTCCTATTTTATCATCATTGATAATCATTACGTCGTCTTTCCAACGAAGCTTGCCAACAGGAGATATAACGGCGGCAGTTCCTGTACCGAACACCTCTTCAAGCTTACCGTTTTTGTGAGCCTCGGCAACCTCTTCGATAGAAATTCTTCTCTCCTCGACCTCCATACCCCAAGACTTGCAAAGGTTAATTACAGAGTCACGGGTAACACCTGGGAGGATAGAACCGTTTAGCATAGGAGTAACGATTTTTCCGTCGATTTTGAAGAAGATGTTCATTGCTCCGACTTCTTCAATATATTTACGCTCCACACCGTCAAGCCAAAGCACCTGAGAATATCCGTCCTCGTGAGCCTTTACCTGACCTGCAAGAGAGCAGGCATAGTTGCCGCCTGTTTTTGCAAAGCCCATTCCGCCTTTGACGGCACGTACATACTCATCCTCTATCCATATACCCACAGGGTTTATACCGCTTGCATAATATGCACCTGAGGGAGAAAGGATAACGATAAATTTATAGGTATCTGAGGGTTTTACTCCGAGATACTCATCGGTAGCGATAATAAAGGGACGGACATAAAGTGAGGTGCCCTCTTCGATGGGTATCCAGTCCTTATCAACCTCAACAACCGTCTTTACAGCCTGAACAAAGTCCTCTGCGGGAAGGCTTGGAATACAAAGACGTTCGTTGGTCTTATTAGTGCGCTTAGCGTTCATATCGGGGCGGAACATATAAATATTATTATCCACCCCTACATAGGCCTTAAGCCCTTCAAACATTTCCTGACCGTAGTGAAAAACCATTGCTGCAGGTGACATCGAAAGATTTTCGAAAGGCACAACTCTGGGATCGTGCCAACCTTTACCCTCGGTATAGTCCATTACAAACATATGGTCTGTAAAAATTTTACCGAAGCCCAAGGGTGCCCCCTTTTCAGGTTTTGCCTTAGGGGTAGTTGTTCTTGTAATTTTAATATCTAACATTTTTATAGCCTCCATAAGCTGGGTGGCAGGTTTTCTGCCAGAGAGCCAAATGTTTTAAATTTCTTCAAGTATTTTTTCGGTGATTTCTGTGCAGGAAAGTGTAGGAATATCCTGACCCATAGCAAGATCTGCAGTACGGTATCCCTTGTCGAGCACCTTATTTACTGCCTCCTCTATACAGTCTGCCTCTTCCATAAGTGAGAAAGAATAGCGAAGCATCATTGCAGCAGAAAGAATGGTTGCAATGGGATTTGCCTTATTCTGTCCTGCAATATCGGGTGCAGAGCCGTGAATAGGCTCGTAAAGGCCTCTTGTAGTATCTCCGAGAGATGCAGATGCCAGCATCCCGATTGAGCCTGTTATCTGAGAAGCCTCGTCGGAAAGGATGTCGCCAAACATATTAGAGGTAACTACAACGTCAAACTGAGCGGGATTGCGGACAATCTGCATTGCAGTGTTGTCAACCAGCATATCGGTACACTCTACATCGGGGTAATCTTTAGCAATGCGATGTACCGTCTCACGCCAAAGTCTTGAAGACTCTAACACATTTGCCTTGTCTACGCTGATTACCTTTTTACCTCTTTTCATAGCGGTTTCAAAGGCAACCTTGGCTATACGCTCAATTTCCATTACGCTGTAAGCCTCTGTATCGTAGGCTTCTTCGCCGTATTTGCCCTGTCTGCGTCCGCGTTCGCCGAAATAGATACCGCCTGTAAGCTCACGCACCATCATAATATCGAAGCCCTTAGCGACGATATCGGCACGGAGAGGCGATGCATCCTTTAAGGCAGGATAAAGCTTTGCGGGGCGGAGATTTGTATAAAGCTCCATTGCACTGCGAATTCCAAGCAGAGCCTTTTCAGGTCGTTTATCACCCGGAAGAGTATCCCACTTGGGTCCGCCTACTGCACCGAGCAGAACGCTGTCAGAAGCAAGGCAACCCTCAACCGTTTCTTTGGAAAGTCCCTCACCTACCGTATCTATAGCGATACCGCCGATAAGATAGTCGGTAAAGTTAAAGGTATGACCATATTTTGCTCCAACCTTTTCCAGCACCTTTACAGCAGAGTTTACTATTTCGGGACCGATTCCGTCACCCTTAAGTAAAGCAATATTATAATTCATTTTGTGCACTTCCCTACTTAATAATTCCCTTTTTAATAGATTCAACCAATCCGCCAGCGGTTATGATGTTCTGAATGAACTCGGGGAACGGCTTTGTTTTAAACTCTGCACCTGTTGTGCGGTTATAAATAACGCCGTTATCGAGGTCTGCTTCCACCTTATCGCCCTCTGAAATACCTGCAACAGCTTCGGGACACTCGAGTATTGCAAGACCGATATTGATTGAGTTTCTGTAGAAAATTCTTGCGAAGCTATTAGCTATAACAAGAGAAATTCCGCTTTCTTTAATAGCAATAGGTGCGTGCTCACGTGAAGAACCGCAACCGAAGTTATTGCCTGCTACCATTATATCCCCTGTCTTTACACGGGTGATAAAGGTTTTATCAAGATCCTCCATACAGTGAGAGGCAAGCTCTTTTTTGTCAATAGTGTTAAGATATCTTGCGGGAATAATAACGTCGGTATCAACGTTATCGCCGTATTTGATTGCTTTACCGTTGAACTTCATTTTTACTCCTCCATAAGCTTTCTTGGGTCGGT
>JAZUNC010000139.1:0-10028 GCA_045603945.1 Acutalibacteraceae bacterium
ATTATATCTTTAACCTATCGGTCTTTATTAGCTGCCAACACCTCGTCGGCTGAATTATATTCAGAATATTTGCCCTCAGACTTAGCGGTGGCAAATATTTCATCCAAATCAAACAAATCAGAAATGGTAAAAGTTTTTTCTGCATTTAAAATAACCTTTTCCTGCTCTATGTGTGCACGACCTGTTTCAAAAACAAAATCGTCACGGCTTGAACAAAGGTCAAGTGGTGCTGTATCCCATTGATCGAACGAGGTATAATAAGCCCCGATATACTTTTTATAACGCAGGTCACCTTTCTCATCCACATATACCTGAGTTGAAATATCCCCTACAGGATGGAATTCAAAGCATTGTGCTTGTGTAAAAATCCAAGTGTTTCCCGTGTTATCTTCGCAGTCGTTAAGCAAAATCGCATCTTCGTAAGAATCAATCTCGGCATTCACATATCCTTGGAATTGATTCAACTCAACCACTTTTCTGTGTCCGTAAGCACTGACAGACAGCACGTCAAGGCCGTCCATTTCTAACGTAACAGGAGTGCAAAGACCGGTTAAATAAAGCGTATACAGTCCTTTGTCCTCCCAACTAACATCGTCGTTCTGCTCAAAGATATCGGAAAAGTATTCATATCGGCTAAGGTCGTATGTGAGTGCGTTATCAGGCTTATTGCCCTGTATCTCTATGCCTGAATTATCCGTTTCAAAAGGTGTAGTACAAGACGACAAGGTCAGCATAATTGCAAAACACAGCAAAAGAGAAAGAACTATCAAGCTTTTTTTCATAACATCACCTTTTTCATTCTACAAAAATTGCCTTGCCGGCAGAGAAAGAGTATATTATAAGCTCACCTACAGGAAGCTTTAGAAGCTTAGAACAAGCCTTAGCGTATATTTTTAGCTGCTCGCTATATGCAGCAAGCAACTCTGACTCGTCTTTGGTTCTATCGGTCTTAAAATCTACAATTACTATTTTTCCGTCTTCCTCGAACAAGAGGTCAATAGCACCCTGAACCACTATCATTTCCTCGCCGCATAAAGGGCTTAAGCCTGATGATAAATCCTTTGCGGGAAATTCGGTTAAAAAACGCATCTCGCGTTTAACAAGCTTAGACCTAATTATTCTGTCGCAAAGTTCTGAATCGAAAAACTGTTTAAGCACCAGAGTATCGACAGCTTCATATTCTGCTTCCGAAAGATACATATTTTCGTAAAGACGCTCGAGCTCTGAGGAAAGCTCTGTTTTGCATTTAGCAAAATCAGCCCTTTCCATAACCTTATGAACCGCGGTACCCTTTTCAGCAGAGCTTAATCCCCTCTCCTGCATAAATGCCAATCTTTTTGTGAACCTATATTTCTTGTCGTCCGCCTTATGCACAAGCTCTGTTACAGATGATTTTGACTGAAGCCCTAAAAGCTCAGCATAAGGATAACTATATGCATAAACCTTTTTAAGGTTTTCAGAATTATTATATTCAGGCTCTGCGGTAACCATCTCTGTGCTATCGAAAGAAATGGGGTCAATGCAGTGATGTGTAATAATGTTTTCGTTTGCAGAGCTTCCCAAAATCGCATCCTTATGACCGTCAATAAGTAGCGATTCCAACAACCAATCAGCATATGAGATGTTTTTTCTGAAAAGCGAATATTCAACCTTTTCAGTCGATCCTGATACATCAAGCTGAACACATTTCTTATTAACCTCATTCTTAAGGTCATTATACGAAGCAACAACAATAAGCTTCTCTTCTGCACGTGTCAAAGCCACATAGAAAATACGAAGCTCCTCCGCAAGCAGATTTTTCTTCTCGTCACGCTTCATAAGTGTACGAAGAACTGTGTTTTCGACCTTTTCGTCATCGGCATTGTAATACACATTTGCGAATCCGAATTTCTCATTATTTATTATCGAGTCACGAAGATCCTGCTGATTAAACTGATTTGTTGTGTTTGCAAGGATGCAAACAGGAAACTGCAGACCCTTAGACTTATGAATCGACATAACTGTAACAGAGTTTTCACCCTGTGAAGTAAGAGAAAAATCGCGGTTTTCCAGCTCACTAAAATAGCTTATGAAGCTACGCAGATCCTGTTTGCTATCACCTTCAAAAGAATTTGCAAAATTTTGAAGGCTTAGCAGATTCATTCTTTTCACATCTCCGTTTTCCATAGCAGATACTATATTTAACAGATTTGTTTCTTCAAATATCTCATCAATAAGCAGGCTGACCGGCATAACAATATTCTTTCGACGCAGTCTGGCAAGCGTATCAATAAATCCGACCGCTTTTTTACTTCCGTTTTTAGCCGCGGCAGATACCGAAGACATAACACTTCCATATTTGTGCAACCCACGTATTTCAGCTAATTCTCTCATTGAAAAAGCAAATATCGGAGAAGTCATAACAGTAAGGAGTGAAATATCATCAGATGGATTGTTTATAACCTTCAACAAGGCGATCAGCGTCTGCACTTCGTCAGAATCAAGCACATCGGATGAAGAAACGGATACAGGAATCCCTCTCTCTTTAAGCACCTTCATAAGAATCTCGCCTTTTTCGCGAATAGAACGAACAAGAATGGTTATGTCACCGAAGTTTGCCTTTCTAAGACCGTCACCATCCCTTAAAAACGGCTCTTTACTAACGGTTTCTAATATAACATTCGCAATAATGTTGGCTTCTGCATAAAGCTTAGATTCAAGCTCGATATCGCTGTTTTCCAAAACGGACTTATAATCTATAAAATGAGCTTCAACCTTAGAATCGGAGTTTTCAGGATACTGAGCCATAGGCACAAGCTTTTCATTATCATCATAGTCAAAATCAGAATTTTTTCTGTAAAGGATTTTCGTAAAAACACCATTTATAAATTCGCAAATCTCTGGTCGGCTTCTGAAATTGCATCCCAAATCTACCCTCAGGGTTTCATCAGCACTCCTTTGGTCGAACAAAACGGCATTTTCTTTCTTCTCAAGAAAATTCATTGGATTCGAGCCTCGGAATTTATAAATGCATTGCTTCATATCGCCTACGCAGAAAAGCTTTCCACCGTTATCCGAAAGAATATTAAAGAGCATATCCTGCAAAGAGTTTGTGTCCTGATATTCGTCCACAAGTATTGCATCATATTTGTCAATAAAACCTTGTGCAGTGTCTGCAGGCTCGATTTTACCGTCTTTCTGGCAAGCCAGCATTTCGAGCACTTTCTGTTCAGCAATATAAAAGGTTATTAAATCCTGTTTTGTAAGCAGCTCATATAATTTTTGTTCAAAACCACTAACAAGCTCAACAATCTTTCTTACAAAGGGCAATATATAGTTTGTTTCGGACACAAGTCCCGATCGAGTGGTATAAACAATTGACTTAATTTTACTAAGTGCCTTTTTTGAAGCATCCCGAAGCTCGAGTGAGTGCAAGACCGATTGGGTTTTAACTTCACTTGAAAGCCTTTTACAGGCAGGAGCTTGAAGCGAATTTACTATACTGTAAATACTATCCCACTCTTTGTCATTACATAACCGAATAATTTCATTCGATGTTTCATAAAAATAGTTGTAATTTTCAAAATACTTTTCATATGCCACCGGCGACAGCTCAAGAAATTTTATTGCTTGTTCAATTTCAAGAGAGGCATCTACCGCAATATCCTCAACCGCCTCGAGAGCAGAGTCATACCACAGACTACACTCGTTGTGAGCGTGTTCTTTATACTGAGAAACGACCCGCTCAAGCCACATATTTGGAAAAGGCATATGACGACTGAAATCAAATATTTGATAAATGCATTTTTGAAGCTTTGAATCATCATAGTCATCACCAAAAAACTGCAAAAGCTTTAAAAACTCCTCGTCTTTTCGGTCAAAGCACTCGTTAACAAGTGCTGACATTGCAGTTCTTTCGAGTGTATGTAGGGTAGGATTATCTGCAATTTTGAAGTTTGGATTTAGTCCCGAATTTTCAAAATTTTCTTTAATAAAATCTATGCAAAAAGAATCTATTGTGCAGATTTTCGCATTATTTATAAGTATTCGCTGTTTTTGAAGCAGTATATCATCGGGCGATTTATCAAATTCCTCACTAAGACGCATTTCTATTCTGAAACGAAGCTCGGCTGCGGCAGCATTAGTAAAAGTGACGACAAGTAGCTTATCTGCCATTACGGGGTTTTCTTTATTGCAAAGCATTTGAACAACTCGCTCAACCAATACGGCTGTTTTGCCCGAACCCGCAGCCGCTGAAACTATAATGCTTCCCTTTTGAAATATGGCTAACTCCTGTTCTTTTGTAGGCTTAAACGCCACTGTCGTCACCTCCCTTTAAAATTTCTGCAACCTCCTGATTAGTATAAGAAATTGCTGTTTTATGCTCCTTGCCGCTGCTTCGACAGATTGATGCAAAATCGCAATATGCACAAGCTTTAATGTTAATGCCGTCGGTAGGCTCTGCACTAAACGTACCACGTCGGATTTTATCACCCATACCGCACATAAGCTGGTCTATTTTAGAAAAAATGTGCGAAAACAGTTCGCTGTCTATATACTCCCCTGATTTTTCGGTATACTTTGGAATATATATTCCATTATTATCCTTTTCCATTGCACCTCTTATCTCTTCATCATTAGAAATAAGACCGTTCATCTTCAAAGACTTTTTATCACGGTTGCTTTTTGCAGGCATATATAATATTCCTGCAGGGCTGGGTGAATCTACTAACTCTCCTCCGTTTTTAGTAAAGGCATATAGATAAAGAAGCATTTGCATATTAAGCCCTACAAGGGTATCCGAAAGGGCAAAGGTCATTTTACCTGTTTTATAATCAACCACCCTGACATTGTTTTTATAGACATCTACGCGGTCTATTTTTCCGTCAAAGTAAGCTATAGAGCCGTCTGACAGAGTGTACTCCATTCTTGGAATATCGCCGTCGTTACCGATTGCAAGCTCGCAATATTTAGGCTCAAATTCGCTTTGCGCAAACTCCTGAGCAATATGATAAACTATTTCCTTAACCGATGCAGATATTTTTTCGAGCAGATAGGCAAATCGGGCTGTCATAAGCTTTTCAGAGCCTTTAACTGCAGACATATACTCGTGAATTAATGCATCTACCTCGGCAGAAATTTGTATTCTTGAAAGCTCTGCGAGCCCTCCGTGATACTTAGATATGATATTTTCGAGAACAAAGTGTGCTATCGTTCCTCGTTGAAGCACATTGAGGTCTGCCTTTTGAAGCTTCTTAATGCGGAATCCGTTCCTCAGTAAAAAAGACAAACTGCACTTATGGTAGGTATCAAACTTGGTTGCGGAGATATGGAGCTCTTTACCAAATAAAGCTTTAGATGCATCTTCAGAAATTGAGAAATCGGTTTCATTGTGAATTTCAGCAAGTCTTGATAACTTTTTAGAATATTCTAAGCGGTCACTTAACGATTCCTTTATCTCTAAAAACTCTTTTGAAGTCATACCACCTATCTCTCCAAAGGCGGATTTGGCAGTTCTTGGGATAAACTCGCCCATAGATGATAGCTTAAACTCCGAAACCTTTAAATCACTAAAACCGCTAATCAGTTTAGAAATAAAGGTAGAAGGCTCAAGCTCCTCGCCCTTCATAGACTTTTTGGAGTAAAGAACATAAACCTTATCAACGGGACAGCAAAGCATAGAATATACTAAATAGTTTTCCTCGACCGCCGAGCGTATTATGTCATCATCAAGAATTATTCCGTAACTTGTAAGCTTTTCCTTATCGGAGGATGCTAGAAGTCCTGTTTTTGAGGTAATGCTAGGAAACACACCTTGATTTGCACCGAGTATTATTGATATTTTAGGCTTAGAGGGACGAATTCTATCTGCACATCCAAATGTAACCTCGTCAAGCATCTGAGGAATATTAGAAATATCCGCAGATTCAGCTGCAATCACAAAAGAATCTGCAAACTCGTCGGTAATGATTTCGCTATCATCCAACACTCTAACCATTGAATCCAATATTCCGATTACAGCATCCCAACTCTGCTTTAGCACCGAAGCATAGTAACTGTCTCCCTCAGCCTCAAACTCATCACACAGTTTTGAGAGATTGCGGTCGATGTGATTATCAATAAGATGGAGAAAAACTGCTTTAGCCCGTTTGGTTGGTGTTCCTTTAAAGGCGGCTTTAAAATGCGAGATAAGCTCATAAACTTTCAGTCGTGTTTCATTGATTTTAGCAAGCCGAACTATGTCATACTCGTTATCTTGATCGGTTTGTAAGCCCTTAACGCTCATTACCCATTCGTGTTGCCAATCATCAGCTTTTATATCCCAAACAAAAGCATAATCTTCAAGTTCTGAAATATCTGCCGCCGAAATATCTGTGAGGCCAAGCTTTAACAGCTTTAGTATATTGTCGGTGGTTGATGAGCGAACCACATCAAAAAGCGAAAGAATATAAATACATAAAGGAGTAGAAGCTAGTGATACACTTTTATCCATAAAGCAAGCAACATTATTAAGCTCACATTGACGGGTTACATAATTTGCATAGTCTTCCATGTTTCGTGCTACAAGAATAAAATCTTTAAATCTATAGCCGTTATCACAAACCTCTTTTGCAATAATATTTGCGGCAGCTAAGGCTTCTTCGCGACGATTCTCACAGAACAATATTCGTATTTTACCATTGGTTTTTTGCTCGCTACAACTTGTGCCTGCTGACATAAGTGCTTCAAGCTGCCGTAAAGCTTCATCAGAATAAAAATGCTTGTCCAAAATATGTGCTTCGCCATCTGCCAGACCTTTAGAATGAGCAATAGCATTTATTCTTCTTATGGCTGAATTTATATTGTGGAAAATACCAAGTGAAGTATCTTCAGGTCGATCGGTACAAAAAGAAAAAACAACCTTGTGAGCCTGCTCAATAATTTTTTCGATAATCTTATATTGCTGACCTGTGAAACCTGTAAAGGAATCAAAAAATACTGTTGTTCCCTTGAAATACTCAAAATCACTTAGAATATTATTCAGTTTTGTTAATCTATCTGCGGGGTCAACCAACTTGTTGGCAAGCAAGGATTCATAAGTAGACATTATAATAGAAATATCTCTAAGCTTGGCACCACAGGTGCCTCCAATCTCTGCTGATGCCTTAAGCAACTCTTCTGATGATGCACCTGCAAATTTAAAATCACGTATAATATCTGCAATATTGCGTGCAAAATCACGATAAGATGTATACTTTGAAAAAATCTCAAGACTATCACTTGCAGATTTAATAGCCTTTCTTATAAGTATTGTTTTTTCAAAATCGGAAACACAGGCAATAACACCTTTGTCGGCATTTTCTATAACACTGTCATATAGTCGCGAGAAACTAAGAACACTGATATTATCAACCACAGCATTATCGTTTCTAATAATCGCTCTTTCAGACTCGAAGGAAAATTGTTCGGGTACAATCAAAATAGTCCGTCCGCATTTAGATGCGGCAGAAACCCTGTTAATCACTTCATAAGTTTTTCCTGTACAAGCTCGTCCTAAAATATATTCAAGCATTTTCTATCTCCAATTTGATTTTATTCTATTATACATCATAATCCCGATAAGAGAAAGTATTTTATTATTATGCCTATAAAAAAAGATAGTTTATTAAAAAGAAAAGACCAACGCCTGGTATACCAAGTGTCGACGCACACGCAACTGATACGGTATTAATGGGTACAACAAGAGGGATGTACGATGATATAAGCTTAATTCCCACAAGAAAAATCAGCCCTGATGCTGAATTGAACAACAGACCCTTTAATAAAAACTTATTATGAATTAAATATATTAGCAAAATAATAATATATAAAGCGGCAAGTGCTATAGCGATAGAAGTATAGATAATCAAAGAAACAGCCTCATTTCATAATAACGATAAAAACCATCATTATTATGAATATGAGGCTGAGAATATTATTATGAAAAAAACAACGCTTAGAACAATCTAAGCGTTGCAAGATTTAAAATGCACCGATTACATTTGCAAGAAGAACAAGAACAAAGAAGCCGATTGCAATAAACTTTGTCATGCGAGCAAGCTTTGCATCTGCGGTTCTAGCCTTTGTCTTAGAAAGAAAAGTATCTGCGGCTCCAGAAATTGCACCGTTAATGCCTGCACGGTGACCCTGCTGTAAAAGTACAACACCGATTACAATAATAGAAACAAGTAATACAAGAACGCCAATTACTATATCAAGAGCGGACATCTATAATACCTCCAAACATTAAAAACTTGATAACGAATTAATTATAACAGATTCAATCTGAAATTGCAACAGTTTTTTATACGGGATGAACTGCGTTCTCGGCATCAGCGTGCTTTGCATCTACCTTATACTTCTTATTGTTGCGTGCTTCAAAGAATTTTATAGCAACCTGATCGAACTGTGCATAAGAAAGAACATCCTCCTCCTGCTCCATCCAAGGAGCAACCTCAGCTCTGATTTTATCAAGCTCAGGCTCGATAAGGTCGGCAGGTCGGCAGTCTATAGGCTCTGCATCGCCGATAATCTTCTTACGGAAATCGGGGTCTATCGGAAGAGGAGTTTTACCGTATTCCCCACGAACAAGACCGCGGAATTCCTTTGTAACCATCTTATAACGCTCACCGCTGATTATATTGAACACAGCCTGTGTGCCAACAATCTGAGAAGAAGGGGTTACAAGCGGAGGATAACCGCAATCTGCACGAACCTTAGGAACCTCTGCAAGAACCTCGGAAAGCTTGTCCTCCTTACCAGCTTGTTTAAGCTGAGAAACAAGGTTTGAAAGCATTCCACCAGGCACCTGATAAATAAGAGTCTTTCCGTCAACTCCAAGCATTTTGGTGTTGAGAAGACCGCTTTCAATATATTTCTCACGAAGTGCAGTAGCCATTTTAGCAATATCTGCAAGGGCTTCAAGGTCAAGTCCTGTATCATATTCAGTTCCCTGAAGAGCGGCAACCATAGCCTCTGTTGCCGCATGAGATGTGCCGAGTGCTAAAGGTGAAATTGCAGTATCAACTACATCTGCACCTGCTTCAATGGCCTTAAGAAGAACCATAGAGCCAAGTCCTGATGTGTAGTGTGAATGAACCTGAATCGGCACCTTTACAGTTTCTTTAAGTGCCTTTACAAGGTCATAAGTACCATAAGGTGTAAGCAGTCCTGCCATATCCTTAACGCAGATAGAGTCGGCTCCTGCGTTTTCAAGCTGCTTTGCATAGTTGGTATAATACTCAATATCATACACCGGTCCTGTTGTATAAGAAATGGCAGCCTGTGTATGAGCTCCTTCCTTCTTAGCAGCATTAATAGCGGTTTCAAGATTTCTGAAATCATTAAGTGCGTCAAAAATACGCAAAATGTCAATACCGTTTGCAACAGACTTTTGAACGAAATATTCAACTACATCATCAGCATAATGACGATAGCCGAGCATATTCTGTCCTCTGAAAAGCATTTGGAGCTTTGTGTTAGGACAATGTTTTCTGATTGTGCGGAGTCTGTCCCAAGGATCTTCATTTAAGAAGCGAAGACAGCTATCAAAGGTAGCTCCACCCCAACACTCTAAAGAATGAAAGCCAATTTTATCAAGACTATCAAGCATAGGAAGCATTTCTTCCATAGACATACGTGTAGCAATCAAAGACTGATGCGCGTCACGTAAAACCGTTTCGGTAATTCCAATACGTGCCATAAAGCCGTGGACCTCTTTCTATAAATTATTTAAGTACAACAAGAACCTTGCCCGATTCAACTGCCTCGCCCTTTGTTGCAGACACAGCAGCTACCTCGCCGTCGCGAGGGGCATAAATTTCGTTTTCCATCTTCATTGCTTCAAGCACGCAGAGGACATCACCCTTTTTAACAGCCTGTCCTGCTGAAACATTAACAGAAAGAATAGTTCCAGGCATAGGTGCACAAACATTTTCGCCTGCGGCAGGTGCAGCAGCGAAGTCGGAGGCCAAGCGGTCTTAGGAAGACAATGACTAGACCCAACTCCTTGGCTCACAGAACGACATGGC